>NZ_VCDP01000007.1:0-86424 GCF_033949345.1 Xenorhabdus littoralis | reverse complement strand
AGAATGTTTGCCGAGATCAATACCAATAAGCGTAACGTTTTGCATGATGACCTTCTCCTGAAAGAAACACCCTGCCAGCATACCGCTCACAGGGTGGTGGGGACCATCTCATTAAACGCTTCAATGTTATTGCGGATCGATAACTCACTGCCATCCTCAGCCATCAGTACACGACTGTTGGTTCTACCCCTACGTAGTTGGTCTGGCTAATCCCTTTCTACGACGGGACTTTCACCCGCAAGATCAGCCCGGCGTACCGTTCATTACATTATTCTAATGCGACAGAACCCATTACCTGCATTTACTGGCACGCCGCATCAATGACATAACTTTTTGTAATTCTGACTTTTTTTAAAAAGTCTATATCATGGGAAATAAGGATTAAAGTGCCAGGATAGGCTTGAAGAATATCGATTACATGCTGTCGTGTGGTTATGTCAAGGTTGTTAGTCAGTTCATCAAGAATTAACAACGGCGGGGCTTTGGCAGCAATGCAGGCCAGTGACAAACGTGCTTTCTCTCCTCCTGAGAGCACAAAAACTTGGGCGGGAACAAGCTCGTTTTGCCGAAATAGGAAATTGCTGAGGTGGTTGCGTAATTCTGGCTGACTCCAATCTGGGACAACATTCATCAACGCCTGCAGCACCGTGTGGTTAAGGTTAAGATTGGCATAGTGTTGATCCAAATAACCAATGTCTCGGGGTTGAGGTATCAGCCAATCACCACGACGTATAATTTCCGGATCTCCAAGAATCGCGCGTGCTAATGTAGATTTACCGCTACCATTGCGGCCTTTTAGCGCTAAACGTTCGCCTTGTTGTGCAAGACTAAAATTAATATTTTAATTATTAATCGATTTGCCAGATATTTTGCCATGCGCCATATCGGCAGTTTTACGAAAAAACCGCACCATCATCAGGATTGCCCCGAGTAAAAATGTAATAAGGAAGCCAATATTGATACCTTGCTGACCTTGTTTTAAAGGAAAAGCCAGCAAATAAGAAACAGGAAGGCCGAATATCCAGAGCAATCCCATATTAACCCACATCGGATACCAGACGTCACTCAAACCACGTAACACTGCCATCAGTAAGTTACGCACAGCATCAGCAATTTGAGAAAAAGCAACGATAGCCAGCATGACCTTTGCCAGCCCTATCAGAGCCACATTTTCCTCTGCCCCCAGATTGATATACAAGCCGATAATAGTCAGTGGATTTAGCAAATATACAATTGCGATAGCTATCATACAGATGATGACCAGTACCAAACCAACATGACCAATCTTCCTTATCAGATTATATTCACCATTGCCAACCGTATAACTGACCAAAATAGTACAAGCCTGCCCGATTCCCATAGGGATCATTAGAGCAACGGTAGAACACTGGATCAATATCTGTTGAACACTCAAAGCACCCACACCGAGCCAACCGACCATAATGTTAATCGTACTAAAAATCAGTAATTCACTGGCAAACTGTATTGTAATAGGGAAACTAATCTGAAAAAAAGCCACCAATCGTGCTGGATCCCATAGCACCTTGAAATCAAACAAATGGTAATGAGTGAAATTTTTGGAAAAGTATAAATAAATAAAAACACTAATCGCAAGAGTCCAGTTAGCAATTGATATACCATAGGCCCAGCCAGCCATACCCAATGTAGGCAAACCAGCGTAACCATGAATTAAAGCATAGCCAAGCAATATCGTGAAACCCAAGTTCAGTGCACTTAATGCCACGACAAGATATCCCTTCTTAAGGGGAAAAAACATTTGATGACAACTTGTCAATAGTAAAGAAGGAATGACACTCCATGCCATTGCGCGAAAATAAGGATCAATCAGCGGCACTAACTCTATAGGCTGATGCATCCATACCAGCAATTTCGTTAGGTTCCAGAATAACAACGAACCAATAACACCGAGAACGATACTAATCAACCAAGCCTGCCGGATTTCCATGCCAATCTCGCGAAGCTTATTCTGACCATAATAACGACTAACAATGATGCCAACAGCTAGCAACGGCGACATGGAAACAACCATTATAGTGTTACTCAATGCAGCTACTAGTGCACTAGCAGCCAACTCTTGCTTGCCAAGATGAGCAATAAACAACATACCGATAAAACCCACAGCGATATAGAGAATGCGTACACTTAAAATGGGTGTAGCTAGTTTCACAATTTCCTTAAAGTAAAAAAAATTATTCTTTGTTTGCATACTTACTCCTAGGCAACCATTCACCGGCATACCATTGACCAATAAAAATTGGTTTGTTAGCCGTTTTTCACATACCAACACCCTTTAAGCATCGATGGTGACGGTAGCTCCTTCAATATCCGTCAGTTTTAGCAGCTTCGGAATATGAGAAGCGCCCGTAAATTTTGATTGCTGGTTAATTGCTGTAGGTAATCACTGAATTCTTTCATCAACGTTTTGTTAAGTGCATTGCCTCGTCCAGGTTTATTTAATGTTAGGCATGCTATCTGATTAGTCATCCACTCTAATCGTATTCTTTGCATAGTTTAATTATCCTTCTGTGATTGCTGGGAGTTTTCATATTGTCGACAGTGGTTTTTAGAACCTCTGAAGCGATATCGTCCGCAGGTTAATTGTGGTAATTCATAGGAACTAATTTGAGGATCTATATCCTGATAAAACCACTCGAAATATTGTTCATGATTTATTTCATGACGATTCTGTAGTAAGCGGTGGTGTTCAGTTTTTCGTAAGTGTGTATTGTAGCCTTTAACTACACTGACGGAAAAAAACTCACCGAGAGAGCATAAAAAAGTATGGGGCAATCGTCCTGAAGTTCTTTATGGGTTATAAATAAAATAACTGACACTATCTTACTTAATCCCTTCCCATCAAGGGTCCAGCGATGAAAACATACCCAATTAAAGTGGCTTTTCGCGGTATCAGCCCCATGTTCTGTCATCGGTGCATACGTCACTGGCGGCTATTCACTCCATCATCCAGATCGCACAAGACCAGCATGACGAAGAACGGCTTTAACAATATAAATATTCATGGTTAGATAATTGATGCTGAGTCCGTTGAACTGTTGGTTTTACCACCAACTAACTAAACTGCTCCACGATTTTTTATGCTCTCAATGGGAAATTTGCTGTAGGAATAATTTTTGGCTTGTTTTTAAATTAATGCTGGTTATTATTTAATTCATTTGTTTTTATTTTAATAAAATAAATAAATTAAGTTATCAACATCATATACAACATCATTAATTAAATATAATTTTTCATTAATACATTGAATTAACCCCAAATACTTAAATGATGTTTATTTGTTACTCTTTATTTATTATAAACAAAGAGTATATAAAACCACTTAATCTCTTGAGGTTTAAGTTTTATGGTGCTATTTAAAATGATGTTCAATGATTAATTGGACTTGAAATGTATCAGCAATAACTATTGCTATAATATCTTTATATAAAAAGGAAATGCCATGAAAAACTTTGATGTAAATAAAGTCGTAAAAGTCAAATCCCCTTTAGGATCTTGGTCAGTCAATGATAAAAAAGATGATTAATTAATTCATTACCCCTCCCCAAAGAAATTGGGGAGGGGTAACATAAGGAATAGTAAAATGAAAATTGCTAACATTAATTATGATTACGCTCATTTTCGTGAAACATTCAAAAATAACATAAAAAATTCATTGTCGTATCTTATTGAGTGTAGTGGGGCTGATTTACATATCCCAGAAGACTTTCAGCTACGATGGAATATTTGTGGCGCACATTATTTGGCTGTGTGTGCGGCAGAAAAAGAAAATCGTGAATTATGTATTAATTATTTAAAATATGCATCAGAGCAATCTAGATTTCATGCAAAAAAAAATCATGAAATTGAAATTACTGCATTGGATTATCATGTACAGTCTGAATTTGATATCAATATAATACTAACCACTCTTAATGGAGATGATAAAGGTGTGAAGGTAGGTTTCCAAAACAGTGAAGATATTATAATTATTGAAGAAAAGGAAAAAGTGAGTACAGCATTAAATCTCCTAAAAAAATTTGATATTGATTCTTATAAGGAGTGCTTAGCATTTATTGACACTATTTATCTTACTGGTAGTACTGAAGGATACTATATCCGTTCAGGATGTAGTTTTAATTTATGGGGATTAGTGTTTCTTTACGCAGAACCAAAAAATACCATCCCATATTATATTGAACATATTGTTCATGAATGTGCTCACCATACCTTAAACATTATTAATGCAGATGACTATATTGTCGAGAATGACCCGAATGAAAGATTCCGGGCCCCGTTCAGAGAAGATTCCCGGCCAATGATAGGGATTTTTCATGCTATTTTTGTATTATGTAGAATTTCTCAATCATTACAAAAATTTGTTCATTATTATGATGGAGAATATAATAATGAATTCGCAAAGCGTTTAACTATATCTATCAGTAAATATCATGATACGTTGAGTATAGTTGAAAATCATGCAAAGCTTACTTCGATAGGGAAAGGCATTCTTGATGATATCAAAAATGTTATGTTAGGGATATGTAAGAAATGATAACCGATTTTTTGAAATTGAGGTACGCTGAATCCATATATATATTATCATCACGAATTTTTATTTCTATTGTTACCCTATACTTTTTGAAAAACGACAGTGTGTGGTTATCATCTTATTTTCTGTTTTCTTATTTTATGTCCAGAAGTGTATTTGGCATTTTTTTTGCTCATTCATTTGAAAAAAGAGAAAAAAAGAAAACACTTATGACATTGATATTACTATTCATAAGCATATTATTATTTGCGATAGCTATTGGCTCAATTAACATAAATGGTTTTTTCTTTATTATAATTGCAATGGGAATTGGTTTCATTGATTCACTCTTCATTTCTATTGTTAATGCGTTCATTCCATCTATTGTAGATAACAAGATGATAGAGAAATCTTTTAGGCAGACTTTTCTCATTCAGGCTTCTAATAATTTATTTGGTATTGCACTTGGGATGGCAGGATATGAATCAATAGGTATTACAAATATGCTATGGAGCATAACAGGCGCATCATTCATTGTTATATTGATCCTCTCATCTTTAAAAAATAAAGGAAGATATACTTATTCTGGAAAATCTGACACGCATGGTAATGTAAATAAAACGATAAAAGTATTTATTGGTTATCGTTTTGAACCCTATTGGGCTTTAGCTTCTTTGCTTATCAATATGTCGCTTGCTCCGTTTTCTTCTCTCGTTATACCTTATTTTGTCGTAAAGGTAGCAGGTGATAAGCCTATCATGATTGGTGTTATTGAAGGATGTGCAGCGGCAGGAGCTATATTTTCATCTTACTATTTTCAAAAAAAGGCAGAGTTACTGATTGGTAAGGTACGGAGTGTCATCATTTCTTTCGGGGTTTTAGGACTTTGCTTTTTATTACTATCTATTGTTTGTCATGTTTTTATTTGGTGTTTATTGGCATTCTTAATGGGAATGGTAATTATAATAAATAATGTGTGTATAGAATCTTCCCGTGCTATCGCTATCCCTGAAAAAAACCGCGTAAAAGTTCAGGTCATGCACAATGCTTGTATTGTTATTGGCAACCCACTCGGTTTATTAATTACTCCATTTTTAATAACAAATTATGGATATACCGCTGCATTGATGGCTTATTCATTAATAGTAATACTTGTTGCTATTTTTATCCGATTTATCCCTCTTTTTAATGAATTACTATCAAAAAATCAGGAAGACATTATTAATCTTTATGAAAAAAAATATGGTGATTTATGAATGTATTATTGAAAATATCACTTTCTTATGAAATTGATAAGAGTAAAATTTATGGCAGGCATCATTCAGCCCACCTTACTCAAACCGCAGGCTTATTAAGGAAACATGGATGTCAAAAAGAAGTGATCACAGCTGGACTTATTCACTCTATTTATGATGAGGACAGCATTTATCAAAACAGTGGCGTACCGATTAATGATAGAGCAAAGATCATTGATATCGTGGGTAAAGATGCTGAGGAATTAGCTTATTATTATTCACTGGCACACATTCTTGCAGATTATAACAGTATTATTTCTACTGAGCGTGAATCCATTTTTCCTGAAAGATTAATTGGCAATCTCGCTGATATTCTTGTCTGTGATATTATTGAACAAATCATATGGTGTGTTGATGAAAAAAAAATCTTTACTTATCTAGATGCTTATGGGCATCTCTATAAACTTTTTCCAGTTATACCCTATTGTAAGGAAAGTATAAAAGAGGATTATCACTATTATTTACAAGAGTCAAAGTTGGACTAGCGGGAGCATTTGAACAAAAACTTACGGTTTTACTCTCGCAGTTTTTACTCAAACCGTAAATGACGGTATAACACTCCGCCTGCTCTTAATTGGACCCTGTTTCCGATTTGAGAGCATAAAAAAGTATGGGGCAATCGTCCTGAAGTTCTCTATGGGTTATAAATAAAATAACTGACACTATCTTACTTAATCCCTTCCCATCAAGGGTCCAGCGATGAAAACATACTCAATTAAAGTGGCCTTTCGCGGTATCAGCCCCATGTTCTGTCATCGGTGCATACGTCACTGGCGGCTCTTCACTCCATCATCCAGATCGCACAAGACCAGCATGACGAAGAGCGACTTTAACAGTATAAAGATTCATGGTTCGATAATTGATGCGGAGTCCGTTGAACTGTTGATTTTACCACCAACTAACTAAACTGCCCCACGGTTTTTATGCTCTCTCCGCTCTGGTGTTTACAGTTCAGTGAGGAATAATAGTGTTATGGTCATTATTTGGTTGGTCCGGCACAGCCAGGATGACAAACAGGAGCAGGCTGACTTTGTAGTGTATGCCCGCAGAGAGCAGGCTGACCGCCTTTCTCAGAAATTGCACTTATTATGCGAATCCAAGCAATTGGATATATAACAATGAAATATAATATCTATAAAAACATAGTGGATTATGTACAATAAGAAATAAAAAGGCTGCACTCAGAGCACAGCCTTGAAGTAATGATAAAAATTAATTATAAGATTATTTTTTCTTATATTTAATAAATTTCATTTCAACTTTATTATATGTTATTGTTGATATAGCTATAATTATTGAAATTATAATTAATACAATAATGTTATTGAGCAATAAACTACCGGTATCCAGATATCTTCTTCCTCCTATCATGGGAGTAAGTTCCATACTAGTCGTCTTTTGGATTATATACATTGCTGTTGTAAAAATTAATATTATTACTGCATGGATCATATATATTGAACATGATATATTCCCCAAGTGCCGAAGATATTTAGTACGGAAGATATGAGAAAAAACCCCTCTTTGATATGCGAAAACAAAAATAGTAATGAGAAAAAGTGAAGTGCAAATTATTCGCTTTGCATCACCTTCATAGGCAGTAAAAAAAAGAATGAGTATTAAGCATATAGCTTCCAGAATACTTGCCACAATGGTATTGATTTTTATACCAGAGAACATTCTGAAAATGCTATAGGTAAAAGCTCCACCAAAAAAACAGGATAATCCACGATTAACAGCTTGCTGTAGCATATCATTGCCACTAACAAGCAACCATAAGGACACTATAAATATTGATGTCCAAACTATGGGAGCAGTATTAATTTTCCTGCATATGACAATTGTCAGATAAAACAAAATATACACGTAAAATTCAATGCTTAGACTCCATGACGGATAATTAAATGACAGTGCATGTGTCCAGGAAGTCCATGATTGAACTAAAAACAGATTTGGCAAAATCTCTGATAGTGAATTATTCCCAGTAAATGGAACTGTATCAAATTCAATTCCAGAAAATTGATGGATCAAGAGCCTACAAAATTCTAATGATATAAAGATTAATAACATAAAAATATGCAGTGGAAATATCCTGAGAAATCGCGAAGATATATATGGTATAAATTTTGATTCCTTGTATGCATAGCTATGAGCCAGTACAAATCCACTGAGGGCAAAGAAAAATTCCACTAACATATAACAATTGCGAAAAAATTTAATCTCAGTGAATGCACCAACAATATGTAAATGACGGGCCACAACAACTAAAGCCCATATTCCTCTGAAAGCGTCCAGAGATTCAAAGCGTTTCATCATACTTATCTTAATCAAGATATAATTTTTAACGATATTCAATCATATAAAAATAATTATTAGGATTTGTATTTGGGTCAGTATGCGGGCATTCTGAACAAGTATTTAAATCAACTTTTTCATAATGCCCACATTTTATCCGCATAGTCAAGTTTTATTAAATAACTATATAAATAACTATATACACACTCAAAACGAAACCATATCTGCCGGATTAAGTGTGCCTATCACTCCCAGAGCGCCTTTAATTAATGGAATAGCTACCGGAGAGAGATAGGTACCCAGCGGAATGCTCGGGTGCTCAATGCGGGTAAGCATGGTAAAGTCGAGATTGCGTCCGGTGAGATCATCGCTGATGGCTTTGCCAATGCGAACCGTCTGCGCTACTCCATGACCGCTCCAGCCATGCACCATATACACAGGTACACTGTCATCGCTTTTACGGGCATCGGTAGCACCGTTCAGGGTCATATCGCTGATCCCTCCCCAAGAGTATTCCAACTCAGGTTTTTCCAGATGTGGGAACACGGTTCTGATGCGATCAAGCAAATAGTTGTTTACATCACGCGGTGACCAGGAGTTACCGGTGCCCTGCCCACCAAACAGCAGACGGTTGTCGCGTACCCCACGATAATAATCTATCTGTAACTGTGTATCGTAGATCGGCAGATCTGACGGGATCAGCTCTTTGATAGCCACCGGCAATGGCGGAGTTACCGCCACATAAGTGAAAAAAGGTACGGTAGTGGAAGGGCCGGAGATAAACTCCCCGGTGGAGGCATGCACCCCCAGTACCACGGCTTTACTCGCCCTGATAATTCCCCGTTCCGTTTCTATGACCGCGCTGCCGGCATCCTGCCTGATGCCTTTTACTTTCGTGCCGTCATAGACTCGTCCACCCAGTCTGGCAAAGCCATAGACCAATCCTCTCAGTAGCGCCAGAGGCTGAACCTGTCCACCGCCGCTGTCGATATTAGCACCATGATAGAGACTCGAACGCACATATTCTTCCTGCAATTCATGTGGCCCGATAACCTTCACTGCCGTATCTCCCAGATGGCGCCGGGCATCGGCATTAGTCACCAATGGTCCCATGTGCCCCGGATGTATCGCTGCTGTGATATGACCATATTTGCGATCACATTCAAAACCGTAACGCTCCCGGAGTTCATCTACAAGATTCATCGCTTCAACTGATACCAAACTCCATAACCGTTTGGCCTCATCGGGTGAAAAATTTTCCAGAATAGTTTCAGCGGACCAGCGAGCAATTCCGGGAGTCATCTGCCCCCCATTGCGGCCAGAGGCTCCCGAACCAATGTTATCCTTTTCAACCAGAATCACATCCATACCCTGTTCTGCAAGGTGCAGCGCGGTGGAAGCACCCAGCAACCCGCCTCCAATGACTACAACCTCGCAATTCTGATCTCTGGAAAAACTGCCAAAAGTCGGCCAATCTGCCAGAGAAGCCTCATAGTAGTTGGCTGGCATCGTTTTTTCTGCTGCGTCTCTATGCCAATTCCAGATGCGCGGATCTAATCCCAACCGACTGGCTCTGTACTGTGCATCCTGCAACAGCATCGGCCGGAATTGGTCAATATTGACACCTGAAGCATCGGCCGCAGTTAAGGTTCGAGCAAGCAGAGATGTGGTGGGAAGTATAGATGAAAGAACGCCCATCCCTGCGAGGGTTGCGGCAGTAGAGATAAAGTCTCTTCTGTTCATTGCCATTTCAACACTCCTTTATGACCGGAAATTACCCCTTAACCTGACCCGGAATATTTCCCTGTGAGTGAATCCTGTTCTCTGAGCTGTATTTATTGCTGCCCCGCCTGCCCTTTCAGAGTGGCGAGGATCAGTAAGATAACAGTGCCGACAAACGGGATGAGATGTAACAATAACCACCAGGCACTACAGTTGATATCGTGCAGGCGGCGGGCAGTTACCGCCAGCGCTGGCAAAAAGGTGAGCAGCAGATAGATAGCGCTGAACCACCCCATATAAATTTCGGGATTGGCGACAGCAAACCGCCTTTCCAGAAAAGAGATGATGAGAACAATCAGAATCTGAAACAGAACGAAATACCAGAACTCCTTACGCTGGGCTTTCCCCCTGAAACAGGCATAATTCTTTAATGCTTTTAAATACCAGTGCATTGTTATCCTCCCTTATGAACCAGCGGGTTCCTCGTCTTACCGCCAGCCAGTAACCAGTAACGAGTTCCCAGCCATTACTTGTTCTGTTCAGAGTTCAGATCGAGCAACACAGATTCCAGAACGTTGAGCGCCTCGTCAAAAACATCATCTTGTATAGTCAGCGGTGGAAGGAAACGGATCACGTTACCGTGTACACCGCACGCCAACAGAATCAGGCCACGTTCCAGCGCTTTCTGACGCACCGCGTTGGTAAAGCCGGCATCGGGTTCCTGACTGTCCGCATGGTTAAACTCCACCGCAATCATCAGCCCGAGTCCGCGCACGTCGGCGATCTGCGGAACACGCGGCCGCAGTTCATGCAGATATTGTTTTAGCCGCTCTCCCAGCTCCGTCGCCCGATCAGCCAGCTTCTCTTCTTCAATCACATCCAGCACCGCATGGCTAGCCGCGATCGCCACCGGATTACCGCCATAAGTTCCTCCCAAGCCCCCCGGTACCACAGCATCCATCAGCTCTGCCCGACCCGTTACAGCCGCCAGCGGAAATCCTCCCGCCAGACCTTTTGCCATCGTAGTCAAATCGGCCGCAACCTTATAATGTTCCATGGCAAACAGTTTGCCTGTACGCGCGAAACCGGTCTGGATCTCATCAGCAATGAGTACAATACCGTAGCGATCAGCAATTTCGCGTAGGGATTCGAGCAGTTCGGGAGGGGCAGAATAGAAACCGCCTTCTCCCTGTACCGGTTCGATGATGATGGCAGCCACGCGTGTAGGCTCAATATCGGTTTTGAAGAGATTCTCCAGCGCATTCAGCGTCTGTTCCACGCTGACACCATGCAGCCCTACCGGAAACGGAATACGATAAACGTCGCTAACCAAAGGGCCGAATCCCATTTTGTACGGCGCTACTTTGCCGGTTAATGACATACCGAGGAAAGTACGTCCATGAAAAGCGCCGCTGAAAGCCACCACGCCGCTGCGTCCGGTGGCGGCCCGCGCGATCTTCACGGCATTTTCCACTGCCTCAGCCCCAGTGGTAACAAAGACGGTCTTCTTCACAAAATTACCCGGCACCAGACGGTTCAATCGTTCGGCTAGCGCGACATAATTTTCATAAGGCACGACCTGATGGCAGGTATGGGTAAATTGTTCCAGCTGTTCTCTGGCGGCGGCAATGACACGCGGATGACGATGACCGGTATTCACCACGGCAATTCCGGCGGCAAAATCAATATAGCGCTGCCCCTGTACATCCCAGATTTCAGCGTTTTCCGCACGTTCAACATAGACTTGTGTAGTCACGCCAACGCCTTTTGCGATAGCCGCGCTGCGCCTTTTGGCTAACATAGATTCAGTCATGAATAACAATCTCCTGAACAATTTGAATGAGTGGGCTTCATCAAACAACCGCCCTGTGTGATTCAGTGTATGATGACGGCAGGATCACCAGACGCAGTGAAGGTACTTCACCATCGGCCGACTGGTTAACATCCTGGCTCTTCAACAGCGAACCTGAACGCATTCCCGGCACGGTTGAAGTCACGACACGCGCATCATCATTAATAATCAATGCCGGCTTACCGATAGCGCCCAGAGCCGGCAGAAGTAACCGATCCAACGTCGAAACCAGCATATCCACCGCCGCTACACCAACAAATTCCGCACCGATAAGCACCGGATGGGCTATCGTAATCGTGTAGGCACCGTTGCAGACATAATCCACATAGGGGCCGTCAATGACGGGAATATGACGGCTGGCCGGCTGCCGGAACCATTCAAATAACCGGAAATCCAGATGCCTGCGCTGCTCCTGATTGTGTTCCAACTGCGCATACTGAATGGTATCCCCTTCCTGACGCCACCACTCCAGCGTCCAGTAACCGTCCTCCTCCCCGACCGCCTTTGTTGCCGCATAGCCGGCAAATCCTGCCCCATTACACCAAGCATTGTTACGCAGTACATCGTGGATATGTTTTTGCAAAGCGTCGCGTTGCTCCCGTGACAAGCGAACACCTTCCGTATGATTTAACGGCTGCTCCAATAAAATACGCTCTGCCTTTTCCGCCAGAACTGCGGTGGCCTGCCGGGCCGTGACCAGAATCTCGTTCAGGATGCTCCTTGCCCGTTCGACATGTATATCGTTGTACATATTCCTCCTTCCTATCCTGAGATGAATGCAGCCGTGTTACTCGCGATCAGAACTCTGCAAGAATGGTGCACCAGTATCCACACGCAATTTGCATTCAAGCAGGTGGTCGGTTATTTGGGTAATCATCTTCTGCGCCAGCGGGTAACAAGCCAGATCATCACCCTTATACAAGGCCGCCAAGAGCGTACGCCAAGCGTTGGCAACCTCACTGTGAACGGCAGCCTCCCGGTATAAATGCACGATCAAAGGCGTCCATTCAGCCTGAATCTCCAGCTCCTGATTGGCCAGTCTGGCCGACTGTGACTGGGATGCCAGAGTTAATAGACAGCGCATATCTGCCTGTATACGGGCATCCGGTTGCGTCGCGGCCGCAAAGCTGTCGATCAGTTGCTCAAGCTTTTTCAGTTCACCCTGCGTTGAACGTTGAGCCGCAAGCCTCGCGCTGTGGCCGATCACTGCACAGTGAAACTCGCTGAAATCTGCCAGTTCACCTGAAGCCACCAGCCGCAATGGGTGATATTTCCGCATCATCTCGACAGAAACCTGACACACAAAACTACCGCCATGACGTCCGCGACGAGTATCGATCAACTGTCTGGCACGCAGCGTATTCAGGGCGTCACGAACCGTTACCGGTGACACCCCTAACCGCCGCGACAACTCGTTTTCGTTAGGCAACTGCTCATCAGCCTGTAATATCCCGGAGATGATCGCGTTGCTTAAACGTTCCACAACCTGCTCAGTCCGGGTAGCCTGATCGAGCGGTGCATAGATGATGGAATATGCTGTCATTCTCTAAAAAATACCGTGGCAATGCAGCGCTTGCGTATCCTCCGGTACCGGAGTGATAGCATCCCAAAGTTCAGCCACTTTGCCGTTCTCGATACGCCATAGCTCAAAATAGCTGTGACGTACTCCGGCAATGCTTCCCTCAGAATGGGTCAGGACAAACTGCCCGTCGGCCACTGTACGGTGGATTTTTGCATAATGCAGGCCCTGCCCTTCATCCTTGAGTTGCTTAAGAAACGCAATGACCGCAGCCGTACCATCGGGAATATCGGGGCTGTGTTGGCGGAACCCTTCACCATTGGTGTAGTTTTCAAACTCATCATAGTGTCCGTCGATCAGGGTACGGGTGAAGAAGTTAAGCACCAGTTCGCGGTTTCTCTCTCTTTCAGGGCTATGGCCTGCTTCAGTCGGGCCGTCTAACTGAGTCCGGCCACTGGCGTTGGGCGCAGCCTGCGGCACTAAGCCGTCCCAGTGCTCCACAATTAAGCCATCGGCAACCCGGTACAGATCGAAGCCGACCAACGGCTGATCGTCTAACCCCGTAAAACGGCCGTGGATAGCAACCAGATCACCGTCCTGTAGTACGCGATACGCTTCATGGTGCAGTTCAGGATGTGACTGAACCCACTCGCGCAGCCCAGCAAGACCCTCTTTAACCAACGGGGAATGTTCGATGAAATCCGGCGCAAAATAACGCTCAAGCGCCCCCACATCATGCTCAGTAAACAATTCGTGGTGCGCGCGCGACACTAAATCTCGTGGAGATCTATTTGGATTCATTATGGGTGTCCTGTATTAGTCGTTGGAACTCATCACGTGTTTGATACGCGTATATTCATCGAAACCATAAGCCGACAGATCTTTACCGTATCCGGAGTTCTTGAAGCCACCATGCGGTGCCTCTGCTGTAAGAGGAATGTGGGTGTTAATCCAGACAGTTCCAAAATCAAGTTCACGAGACAGGCGCAACGTGCGACCGTGATCGCGGGTCCAGACACTGGAAGCCAACCCGTATTTCACATCGTTAGCTTTCTCGATAGCATCCTGTTCTGTCTGGAACGTCTGCACTGTGATCACAGGGCCAAAAATCTCAGTCTGAATCATTTCATCGTGCTGTTCCAGACCGGTAATCACCGTAGGTTCGAAGTAATATCCCGAACGATCGGCCTGACGACCTCCTGTTTCGATACGGGCATGGGCAGGCAGACGCGCAATGAACCCTTTGACCTGATCCAACTGGCGAACATTGTTAAGCGGCCCATACAGCGCCTCTTTATCTTCTGGATCGCCAAAACGAGTGGCTTTAGCTGCCGCCACCAGTTTAGTGACGAAAATATCGTGAACAGATTCATGCACCAGCACCCGTGAAGCTGCCGTACAGTCCTGACCAGCGTTGAAGTACCCTGCGGTAACAATGGCTTCCACGGCTTTGTCCATATCGGCATCGGCAAAAACGACTACCGGCGCTTTGCCACCCAGTTCCAGATGCGACCTGGTAAGATTGGCCGCCGCCAAAGACGCAACCTGCACACCTGCACGTACGGAACCGGTGATAGAAACCATAGCCGGTGTTTTGTGTGAAACGACCAGAGCGCCCGCGCTGGCATTACCCAGCACCACGTTGAAAGTGCCGGCAGGGAAGAGCGGAGCGGACAGTTCAGCCAGCAACAACGTACTCTCCGGAGTAGTATCGCTCGGTTTAAGCACCACAGTATTACCTGCTGCCAGAGCGGGCGCTATCTTCCACACCGCCATCATCAACGGATAATTCCATGGAGTCACCTGCCCTACCACGCCCAGCGGTTCACGCCGGATACTGGAGGTCATACCAGAAAGATATTCCGCTGTAGCCTTGCCTTCCAAAAAACGAGCGGCACCGGCGAAGAAGCGAATATGATCCACCGATGTCGCAATCTCCTCAGAGGCAATCAGATGCTTGATTTGCCCTGTATTGCGGCTTTGCGACTCAATCAGACGTTCAGCATTTTTTTCGACCGTATCAGCCAGTGCTAGCAACGCCTTCTGTCGTTCCGAAGGTGTGCTGCGTCCCCATATTTTAAATGCCTCTTTAGCCGATGCATAAGCAGCATCAACATCCGCCACGGTCGCGTTAGGAGAACGCGCATAAGACTCACCAGTGACCGGGCTTACCAGATCAAAATATTCGGAACCTTCAGATTCAATATACTGACCATTAATGAAATGCCTGAGCGTCGGAACCGGCATGGTTACCTCCTGATGGATTGAGTGAATAAAATATAACCTATGATTTAATATATTTAATTGTTTCATTTTCGTCAAACTTGTAGCAAAAATGTAAAAAATCAATGAATTTATACACATATGTGTAACTTATAACTTTCCCATCAGGAAAAATATGTAAATTTGTGAACGGGATCGAGGATTTTTATGTTTTACGCTTATGTTTTACGAACTGGCGGCAATTAGGAAGACGACAGAGATAAATCCTTAGTAAGACAGAGAGCACAATGCTATGCCAATGCAGTTTTTCTTTACTGACGTTACGATCGATAAGTACGAAATATCATTAAATGATGAGACGAATCATGAAAGAACATCCTGATTTATGGGCCGATTTATTAAATGGTCTGAAAAATGCCTGGCCACAGATATCTGGCTCTATTCTGGCCATCATGATTTGTTATGGCCGATTGATTTATGACGGTGTTGAGCGGAAAAACCGCTGGGTTGAACCACTGCTGTGCGGCGCACTGTCCTGGGGGTTTTCCAGCGGATTGGAGCTATTTGGTATTCCGAGCAGTGTTTCACCTGCACTCGGAGGAGCTGTCGGCTTTATTGGTGTAGAGAAGATCCGCGAGTTTGCTATTCGCGCTATTAATAAACGTTTAGGAGATAAATAATGACAAGAGGGATACGTAACAATAACCCGGGCAATATTCGCCATCATGATAAATGGCAGGGTTTAAGCAATACACAAACTGATAAATCATTTTGCCAGTTTATCGCACCGGAATGGGGCATTCGGGCAATGCTGAAAATCCTGCGCAATTACGAGCGTAAATATGGGGATAATACCATCCACCAGTTTATTTCCCGCTGGGCACCACCCAATGAGAATAATACCGAGAGCTACATTGCCTATGTATGTAAATCCGTTGGTGTACCGAACAGTGCCGTGGTAGATGTCAATAATGCAGTCATCATGACCAGACTGGTAAAAGCCATCATCCGGATGGAAAACGGTCAGCAGCCTTATTCAGATGCTGTCATCGCGCGAGCATTTGAATTGCTGTAAAATTCCTGCCTATATACCCAATGAATTTCGAGTTATAGCCTGAAAGACGACGGGTATACATAACCGCCGCCAATACATTGGCGGCGGTTAAATCCCACCAAAGTAGAACATTGATCACAGTTAGCAGCATAAGCCACTCATCGGAAAGTAATTTGCGTTACAACTGAAAACCCATTAAATACACATAAATTAACGTTCATTTTTATTTTAGCAAAATCAAAATTGAAGAGGGATGATATGAAGTCACGTGCTGCTGTTGCCTTTGGTCCAAACCAACCACTCGAAATTATCGAAATTGATGTTGCTCCGCCTAAGGCAGGGGAAGTCCTGATCAAAATCAGTCATACCGGTGTCTGCCATACCGATGCCTTTACGCTTTCAGGCAATGATCCCGAAGGCTTATTTCCTGTGATTTTAGGGCATGAAGGCGCGGGTGTGGTCGTTGAAGTGGGTGAAGGTGTCACGAGCCTCAAACCGGGAGATCACGTTATTCCATTGTATACAGCGGAATGTGGCAAATGTGAGTTTTGCCTATCCGGTAAAACTAACCTCTGTATTGCTGTCCGCGAAACTCAGGGTAAAGGGCTGATGCCGGATGGTACAACCCGTTTTTCTTATAATGGACAACCGATATATCACTACATGGGATGTTCAACATTCAGCGAATACACTGTCGTGGCTGAAGTTTCACTGGCAAAGATTAATCCGGAAGCCAATCATGAACATGTTTGCCTATTGGGCTGCGGGGTGACTACCGGTATCGGTGCGGTACATAATACAGCCAAAGTCCAGCCCGGCGATTCTGTTGCCGTTTTTGGTCTCGGCGGAATTGGACTTGCTGTCATTCAGGGCGCCCGTCAGGCAAAAGCAGGACGCATTATGGCCATTGATACCAATCCGGCTAAATTCGAACTGGCCAGACAATTCGGTGCAACTGACTGCATTAACCCTGATGAGCACGACCAGCCTATTCAGCAGGTGATTCTGGAGATGACTAAATGGGGCGTTGACCATACATTCGAATGTATCGGTAATGTCAATGTGATGCGAGCCGCTCTTGAAAGTGCCCATCGGGGTTGGGGACAGTCAGTCATCATCGGTGTGGCAGGTGCCGGACAGGAAATTTCTACCCGCCCGTTCCAGCTTGTGACAGGCCGGACATGGAAAGGAACGGCATTCGGCGGCGTAAAAGGCCGCAGTCAGTTGCCCGGAATGGTGGAAGATGCCATGAAAGGTGAAATTGAGCTTGCACCTTTCGTCACCCACACCATGCCGCTGGAAAATATCAATGAGGCTTTCGACCTGATGCACGAGGGGAAATCAATCAGGACAGTAATTCACTACTGATGGTGACACGCTGACGCAGTATTTGAAAAATCATTTCGATATTTATACCCAAAGGATTTCAGAGAGAAAAGTAATGAAAAGAATCGAGCACCACGCTTGTTTTGGTGGCTGGCAAGATGCCTATCAGCATGAGTCAAAAGTTCTGGGTTGCCAGATGAATTTTTCAGTTTTCCTGCCTCCCCAGATTAAAGACAGTAAATTACCGGTATTGTACTGGCTTTCCGGGCTGACCTGCACCGAACAGAATTTCATCACAAAATCAGGTGTTCAGCGTTATGCGGCTGAACATGGCATCGTTATTGTTGCCCCGGATACCAGCCCGCGAGGTGAAAATGTTGCGGATGATCCTGCTTATGATCTGGGTAAAGGTGCGGGGTTTTATCTCAACGCATCAAAACAACCCTGGGCTTCACATTATCGCATGTACGATTATGTTGTCTCCGAATTGCCTTCACTGATTGAAGCAAACTTTGCGGTAACGGGTATACGGGCAATCAGCGGACACTCAATGGGAGGCCACGGTGCGTTAATTATTGCATTGAAAAATCCGGGACGTTATTGCAGCGTATCAGCATTCTCGCCTATCGTGGCACCCAGTCAGGTTCCGTGGGGAAAAAAGGCATTCTCTGCCTATCTCGGTGAAAACGTATCTGAATGGAAACAGTATGACGCGGTAGAATTAATCAAGAATGCGGAAGAACGACTCCCCATTCTGATTGATCAAGGTCTTAATGATAATTTTCTGGAAGAACAACTGCGCCCTCATTTATTGCAAAATATTTGCGATGAAACCGGCTATCCCGTGTCACTAAACTTTCGGGCAGGTTATGACCATAGCTACTATTTTATTGCCAGTTTCATTGAAGATCATATTATTCATCATGCCAAAGCCATGAAATCATATATTTAGAAAGCGCAAGTTTTAAGTTTTGAGATTATTGACAGCTAAAAGAGGAGAGTTCTCCTCTTTTTCTTAGCCATAAATTCAAGGCATTGATATAATTTAAAAATTGATGTGATTTAAACATTAATATGATTTAAACATAGCATTCAAAGTAGAAAAGAAATATATCATAATAATCCTACTACAATTAACAAAGGAAATGATTTACTTTAGAAGCGAAAGCATGAAACGTTATTCATTATTAGGGTTTTATTGTGTTTGATTTTGTCTTTATTATTCCTTGGCGAGCAGTCACGAAAGCATTTTATATCTGGTATATGAAAGAATATTTTTCTATGGCAGAACACCATGAAGACTCTTTACAAGAAAAATTGAAAAAATATCTATCTCAGTCATTACTTAAAAAAATTCATGAAGCTACCCGTTGTCATGCTCCCGGAGAATTTGATGATTATGGTTCTAACCAGTTAAATATCATGAATATTATTTTGTTAAAACCCAAGATGGCTATGCTTATTGGATAGATGTGGACTTAGTCCCAGTAAGTAAGAGTGATGCTGTTTCTAAAGTAGAGATTGTATTCAGGGAAAAGGAAAAACATCCAGTTCACAACTAATCTTTCCTATTGAATAAATATCATCGGGCCATTTTTTATCAGGTTTCTATTCGGCTAACCAGTATTAAAAGCATATCCAAAACAACATGTCTGCATCAATATGTTTACATTCACAGGGTGTAAATAAAGTATTTCATTATCAAAACAATCAATACTAAACCCAATAACAATTCTAAAATAAAATAACAACGAAAAACACTATTAGTATTTTTAATTAAACACATCAAAAATAAATTAAAAAAAAGCCTTCCATAAAAAAAATCAAAAAAATAAAGTATCTTTTTATTTAAAAAATGAGTTATTCAGTATTTTCAATCTGTGGAAATACCGCACATACATCCAATTAACTTCAATATTTAACTCAATATTAAATTTAATTAATTCATTGGCATAGCCCATTAGTATCATGAGTAGGAGTAAAGTATGTCTATGTTTCGCAATCGTATTAATAACGAAGAGCAACTTTTATCTAAGGATCCTTCTGCCTCTCCCCCTTGTCAGTTTCCTCTCAGTTCTACCCAGCAAGTCGTCTGGCTCGATCAGAGACTGCGTCCTGACAGCACTTGCTACAATATCGGTTGTGTTGTTCTTATTGAGGGAGAATTGGATGAAGCGCTGTTAATGCGCGCCTTTGAGTCCGTTGTTTATCGTCATGATGCGTTGCGTTTACGACTGGTCAATACACAAGGATTACCACGACAAGAACTGTTTGATGCCTTGCCAGTGAAAATGGCAATCCGTGACTTCTCAGGTTATGCCGATGCAGAAGAGCAGGTTGAACAATACCTTCATACCGCCCTCGTGCGCCCGTTTGATTTGAATGGCGAGCTATGGCGTGTTGAATTGATACGGGTAAGTGATCAACGTTGGTACTGGCAGTTCTGTTGCCATCACTTAATCGGGGATTCCATCACGTTAAAACTTATTCCCGAAGATACTGCCAACACTTATCGTCGTCTTATCAAGGGAGAAGAGCTGACAGAAACCGCGCCCTCCTATCTCGACTTTATTGATGAGGATAGTGATTACCTAAAATCACAACGCTATATACAAGACAAGCAATTCTGGCAGGAACGTTATAAAAACGTATCACCCACATTAATCCAGCCATCCCTTTCAGATAAAACAACTGAAGCTGAACAGCCTGAACCTGTACTTTGGCAATTGGACAAAGCACTGTTTCAGCGCATTGAAGAGACAGTAACCGCGCAAGGATTATCTGTCCTGCATTTCATGTATGCGGTTCTGGCCTGCTATTTCTCCCGGACCCTTCATTTCTCACATACGGACAGCCCGGAAGAGATAATCATCGGCATTCCCGTGCACAACCGTAAAAATATCAAACAAAAACGCACGGTAGGCATGTTTTCGTCAGTGATTCCCGTCGGTATCACTATTGCGTCTCAGGATACTTTTCTCGATGTGATGAATAAAGCGGCGGCAGAATTGCGACGTTGCTATAAACGTCAACGCATGCCAATCGCAGATATCAATCGGCACATACAAGTCCAGCAGAAAACCGGACATGCCCGGTTATTTGACATTATGTTGTCATTTGAGTGGATTGATGTGAATGCCAGCATACCCAATGCCGCACTCACCTATTCCAGAATACAACGTGGTGCAACGTTCCCGCTGCTTATTGCCATCTACCAATATGCATTTGCTGACAGTGAGGACAGCCATAAACCTGCCACCCTTGAGTTTAACTTTTCACCCGATTATCTGGATCGTGCTGAAATTATGGCGCTGAAATCCCGCTTCATTGCATTGATAGAGGCGGCGGTTGCTTCGCCTGATACACAAATCGGGACCCTGCCGATATTGCCACTCACAGAACAGCAACAATTGTTGGTGAACTTCAACGCCACTCAGGCGAATTTCCCGAAAAATATAGCAGTTCATCAACAGGTTGAGGCTCAGGTAGTACAGCATCCTGATGCTCCCGCTGTCGAATTCGGGGGACAGTCCCTCAGCTATGATGAACTGAACCAACGCGCGAATCGTCTGGCCCACCACCTGATTTCGTTGGGAGTACGCCCTGACGAGCGTGTGGCGATATGTGTCGAACGCAATCTGGAGATGATCGTTGGATTATTGGCCATTCTCAAGGCCGGTGGCGCTTATGTACCGCTCGATCCGGCTTATCCGGCTGAGCGGCTGGCGTATATGCTCAAAGATTCGGCTCCCGGGGTTTTACTCACTCAGACGACTCTCCTTGATATGCTGAGCAGTGCTATTGCCACATCTGAACACACAACGTCCTCTGCCCCGACAATCATCATCCTTGATGATCCGGAACCGTCTCTGGCAGAACAGCCTGATCACAATCCTGACACACAAGCATTAGGGCTGACACCACATCATTTGGCCTATATTATCTACACCTCAGGCTCAACCGGATTGCCCAAAGGCGTAGAGATGCCGCAGGCGGCATTATCGAATTTACTACAATGGCACAGCCAACCCGTTGGTGATGAAATTATCACCGATAAAAACACCACAAATAAGAGTGTTTCCCGTCCTTCCGGAGCCGGTAAAACACTGCAATTTGCCGCACTGGGATTCGATGTCGCCTTTCAGGAGATATTTACAACGCTGAGTGAAGGCGGATGTTTGGTCCTGATTAATGAAGAAACGCGTCAGGAGCCGCAACTCCTTCTCCGCCTGATTCAGCAAAAACAGATTGATAGAATTTTTCTTCCTTACATTGCCCTACAGAATCTTGCCGAAGCCGCGGGCCTCAGTAAGGATGATTTTTCTTGTCTGGCCCATATTGTGACCGCAGGTGAACAATTGCGGATTACCCCTGCCATCCGTCACTTTCTGCAACGTGCAGGATCATGCCGGTTACACAATCACTATGGCCCGACTGAAAGTCACGTTGTAACAACATATACACTGGACAACAATATTGAGGATTGGGCAATACTGCCGCCAATCGGCCGCCCGATTGCCAATAACCAAATCTATATTCTTGATAAATATAGCCAGCCGGTTCCTCTCGGCGTAACAGGTGAAATCTATATCGCCGGTATCGGTGTTGCCCGTGGTTATCTGAATCGTCCCGAACTGACTGCCGAGCGTTTCCTGATCGACCCATTCTCGTCAAATCCGACTGCCCGCATGTACAAAACGGGGGATCTCGGTCGCTGGTTGTCCGATGGCAATATTGAGTATCTCGGCCGTAATGATTTTCAGGTCAAACTGCGCGGGTTCCGCATTGAACCGGGTGAAATCGAAACGCAGTTAACGCAATGTCACGGTGTGCGTGAAGCCGTGGTTATCGCCAGAAAAGATATTTCTTATGACAACATCGCGGGTCAGCAACTGGTTGCTTATCTGCTGCCGCAGGAGGGCATTCAATTAGTTCCCGCTGAACTGCGTCAACAACTCGCCAAACACCTTGCTGACTATATGCTGCCCAGCGCCTTTGTCACGCTTGATGCCTTCCCGCTGACGCCGAATGGCAAACTTGACCGTCAGGCACTTCCTGCGCCCGGCTCATCAGCCATGGCCTCTCGCGATTATGAAGCCTCCGTTGGTGAAATAGAAACGATTCTGGCCCAGATCTGGCAGGACTTACTGGGCGTGGAACGTGTCGGGCGTCATGACCATTTCTTTGAACTCGGCGGTCATTCCCTGCTTGCCATACAGCTTGGTACGCGCGTTCGCCAGAGTCTGGCCCGGGAAATGTCACTGAGGCAGCTCTTTGAACACCCTATTCTGATGGATTTGGCGCATACGCTCACCGGTATCTCAGAAATGTCTCAGGTCGTTATTCATCCGGCCGATCGCAGCCAACCCCTGCCCCTCTCCTTTGCCCAACAACGCCTGTGGTTTTTGAGTCAGCTCGATCTGGCAACAAATCGGGCTTACCAAATCCCGATTACGCTGCGCCTGACAGGTCAAATTAACCGCCATTTACTGATTACCACACTTGATCGCCTGATTGCCCGTCATGAAAGTCTGCGCACCCGCTTTGTGTCGATAAAAGGCCAGCCTTATCAACATATCGACCCTGCCGACATCGGTTTTGCCCTGTCCTGCCATGATCTGCGGCGGTTAGATCCGGCCCGACGGGCGGCCCGTATTGCTGAACTGGCGGAACTCGACGCCAACCGTTCCTTTGATTTTTCTCAGGAGCCGCTTATTCGGGGTCAATTGCTGCAACTGGATGATGAGGAACATGTGTTGCTGCTTAATCAGCATCACATTATCACTGATGGCTGGTCCATCGGGGTATTGGTGCGTGAATTAGGCGCGCTCTATCATGCCCTGCTCAACGATGACGGCGATCCTTTGCCGCCATTGCCCGTTCAGTACACTGATTACGCTGTCTGGCAACGTGAATGGTTGCAAGGCGATGTGTTCACAACACAACGGGATTTTTGGTACGAACAACTGGCAGGCACACCGGCTTTATTGTCACTCCCTACCGATCGGCCCCGCCCCGCCGTACAAACTTATGTCGGCAGTTATATTCCTTTCCGCCTTGAGAGCCGTTTGCTGGGCTCACTGAGAGCGCTGGGGCAACGCCATAATACAACCCTGTTTATGACCCTGCTGGCAGCATGGGGCATCGTTCTTGCCCGGCTCAGTGGACAGGAAGATATTGTTATCGGTACGCCGGTCGCTAATCGCCCACACCGTGAACTGGAAGGGATCATCGGTTTCTTCGTCAATACGCTGGCCTTGCGCATCAAATTCAATGATGGCCTCAGTGTGGCTGATCTGCTGGCACAGGTGCGTGAACGGGCTCTTGATGCCTACGCCTATCAGGATTTGCCCTTTGAACAGGTAGTCGAAGCCCTCCAGCCCGAACGGAGCCTGAGCTATAGCCCTATTTTTCAGGTGATGCTGGCTATGGACAATACCCCCGTTCAAGAGCAAACCGCATCCGGTTTACAGATTTCCCGGGGAGAACAGACAAACCAGAGTGCCCATTTTGATTTGATGCTGCTGTTGACTGAAACTGACACCAGTTTGTTCGGCAGTCTGCATTATGCCGTCGATCTGTTCGATTCCGCCACGGTTGAGCGTATGCTCGGCTATTTGAACAATGTGCTGACAGCGATGGTGGCTGATGAAACGCAAGCCGTTGCTTTTCTGCCTATCATGTCAGAGGCGGAGCGGAAAAAGCTGCTGACTGAGTTTAATGCTACTCAGGCAGACTTCCCGCAAGATGCGTTGATCCACCAGCTATTCGAAACCCAAGTGGCACATAGCCCCTCAGCCACTGCGATAGTGTGTGATGAAAAATCACTCAGCTATGATGAACTGAACTACCACGCCAATCGGCTGGCTCACCATCTGATTGCGCTGGGGGTGAGTCCGGATGATCGGATCGCAATCTGTGCCGAACGCAGTCTGGAAATGATGGTGGGTTTACTCGGTATTCTCAAGGCGGGCGGGGCTTATGTGCCACTTGATCCGGCCTATCCGGCCGAACGGCTGGCCTATATGATTGACGATGCCGCGCCCACAGTATTACTGACTCAATCCACGCTGGTGGATAAATTCACGCGTTCAGTCCCTGCCGTTTTACTCGATAACGTACTCGACAGCCAAGATCCTTTCGCGATGGAACCGCCCGGACACAAACCCGATGCTCAGGCTTTGGGGTTAACCTCACACCATCTGGCGTATGTGATCTACACTTCCGGCTCAACCGGCCTGCCCAAAGGCGTGGCAATAGCCCATCGTAATGCAGTGAATTTCCTGACCTGGGCACAACGGACTTTCAGCCCGGAAGAATTAGGACACACCCTGTTTGCAACCTCACTGAATTTTGACTTGGCGGTGTTCGAATGCTTTGCTCCCCTGCTTTCCGGCGGCACGGTTCACCTTGTTCCTGATGTGCTGTCACTGGTGACCAAAGAACGGATTAATGCTGAACACTCAGTCGCCGTCAGCCTGATTAACACGGTCCCCTCAGCCATCACACAGTTGATTGAGGCTCACGCCGTACCCGCCAGTGTCCGGGCGGTCAATTTAGCCGGTGAAGCACTGAAGCCGCATATTGTTGAACAATTACTGGCTCATACGTCAGTACAAAATATATGTAATCTTTACGGCCCTTCTGAAACCACAACCTATTCGACCTGGACACGGATGAACCCGTCAACCGGATTTGTCAGCCATATCGGACGCCCGATTGCAAACACTCAGATTTATATTCTTGATCGGCATGGTCAGCCAGTGCCGCTCGGGGTTGTCGGTGAAATCCACATTGCCGGCGCGGGAGTCACCCGTGGTTACCTGAATCGTCCTGAACTGACTGCCGAACGTTTCCTGCCCGATTCGTTCTCCGCAAATCCGGACGCCCGCCTGTACAAAACCGGCGATCTGGGTCGCTGGCTGGCTGACGGCAATATCGAATATCTTGGGCGTAATGATTTTCAGGTCAAAATACGCGGTTTCCGCATTGAGTTAGGTGAAATCGAGGCTCAGCTGATGCGTTGCCACGGAGTACGCGAAGCGGTGGTGGTTGTCCGTGAGGAGGCATCAAATGAAAGCCCGGCGAACCAGAAACGTTTGGTGGCTTATTTACGGCCGCTAAAGGGCGTGACACTGGTTCCTGCGGAGCTGCGTCAACAACTTTCCCGGCATCTGGCTGAATATATGCTGCCCGGTGCCTTTGTCATGCTCGATACCTTCCCGCTGACGCCGAATGGCAAACTTGACCGTCAGGCGCTTCCCGCCCCTGATATGTCTGCGGTAATAACACGCAGCTATGAAACGCTGCTTGGTAAGGTGGAGACGATTCTGGCCCGGATCTGGCAAGATTTGCTGGGATTGGATCGGGTTGGCCGTCATGACCATTTCTTTGAACTGGGCGGCCATTCCCTGATGCTTGTCAGCTTAATCGAACGGCTGTACAGCTTTGGTTGGCAACTGGATATTCGCAGTGTCTTTTCTGCTCCGGTCCTGTCCGATATGGCACAGGCGATTAAAAACAATATTGATACGTTGATCGTGCCGCCCAACCGCATTCCCGATGGCTGTACGGCCATTACCCCGGATATGCTGCCCTTGGTTTCACTGACCCAAGCTGAGATTGATGCTATCGTTGCGGCAACACCCGGCGGGGCAGGCAATATACAAGATATCTATCCACTGGCCCCACTACAGGAAGGTGTCCTGTTCCATCACTTGCGACAGACTCAGGGTGATACTTATCTGTTGCAGTGCCTGCTTGCTTTCGACACACAAGAACGCCTTGATGGATTCCTGACCGCGTTCCAGCAAGTTATCGACCGGCACGATATTCTGCGTACTGCCGCCTGCTGGCAAGGATTGATACAACCTGTTCAGGTGGTTTGGCGTCAGGCACAGTTGAGTATCAATGTTTTTGTTCCTGATACGGCAGATAGTGTTCTGTCTCAACTGCAAGCCCACACAAATCCGCACCGGCATCGTCTCGACCTGAGTCGGGCACCGCTGTTTGCTGCTGATATCGCTTACGATCCGGTACAGGAAGAGTGGTTACTGGCCCTGCGTTTCCATCATCTGGTCAGTGACCATATGACGCTGGAGCTGATTTTCGCCGAAATTGCCCAAATACAAGTTAACCAAGTCCATGGAAAACCGGGGCATGGTGCAACGCTGCCAACCGCACTACCTTACCGTAATTTTATTGCCCGGATACTGAGTGTGCCGGCAGACCTGCACGAAGCTTATTTCCGTACCCAACTTACTGATATCGATACACCGACAGCACCCTTTGGCATACTCTCCATACAAGATCTCTCCATACAGGATCTCTCCATACAGGATGATAATGAGCCTGTTGCCGAAGCCCGTCTCTCCCTTGAGCCGGCTCTCGCGAAGGCTATCCGTATACAGGCACGTCGTCTGGGCGTGAGTCCGGGGGTGCTGTTCCATGTTGCCTGGGCGCAGGTGCTGGCACAAACCAGCGGCTGCGACGATGTTGTTTTCGGCTCCGTACTGCTGGGCCGATTGCAGGGAGGCGCAGGGACTTCCCGGACTCTGGGCATGTTTATCAATACATTGCCGATACGGGTTTCCCTTGCCGGACGTCATGTTCAGGACGTGGTTCAGGCCACCTACCGCAATTTGACAACACTGCTGGAACACGAACAGGCTCCGTTGGCAATGGCGCAACGTTGCAGCAGCTTGCCCCAGTCGGTGCCATTGTTCAGTGCCGTACTCAATTACCGTCACACCCGGCTCAGTTCAACTGACGTCATTGAAGTACATCAAGAAGGGATACGTATCCTCTCTGCTGATGAACGGACTAATTACCCTGTCACGTTATCGGTGGATGATGTCGGCGTCGGTTTCAGCTTAACCGCGCAGACTGTGACGAGTATTGATCCGGCACGTATAACCGCTTATCTGGCGACCGCTATCAGTGGTCTGGTTGATGCACTGGCTCACAATCCAAAACGGTTGATTCAGGATATCTCCATTCTGCCAGCCACAGAACGACAGCAAGTATTGGTGGATTTTAATGCCACTCAGGTGGATTTCCCGCAGAGCGCATTGATCCATCAACTGTTCGAGTCCCAAGTGGCACAACACCCTGATGCAACGGCAGTGGTGTCCGGCGGGCAGTCATTAAGCTATGACGAACTCAATCGCCGTGCCAATCGGCTGGCCCATCATCTGATTGCACTGGGTGTACGTCCTGATGATCGGGTAGCGATATGTATGGAGCGTAGTCTGGACTCGGTTGTCGGGATGCTCGCCATTCTCAAGTCTGGCGGGGCGTATCTGCCACTTGACCCGGCTTATCCGGCTGAACGACTGGCGCATATGCTTAAGGATGCACAGCCAGTTGTCTTGCTGACCCAGACAGCACACGCTGACAAACTGGGCAGCGCTATATTTATGCCTGTATCTGTATCTGTACCTATGCTTTTGCTTGATGCACGAGATACACAGGAATCGCTCTTGGCGGAACAGCCGTCCCATAATCCGGAGATACAGGCTCTGGGGCTGGCGTCACACCATCTGGCGTATGTGATTTACACTTCCGGCTCAACCGGCCTGCCTAAAGGGGTCATGGTTGAGCATCGCAATGTACTCCGCCTTATCATCAATAGTGGTTTTGCTGATCTTGGCCGGGATGACTGTGTTGCCCATTGCGCCAACATTGCCTTTGATGCATCAACATGGGAAATCTGGTCTGCCCTGCTCAACGGCGGGCGTTTGCATCTGGTTTCACCATCATCACTGCTTGATCCGGTACGTTTCTGTGATGAATTGGTCAGGGGACAGGTTACGGCTCTTTGGTTAACGGTTGGCTTGTTCAACGAGTATCTTGAAACACTTAAACCCCTGTTTGGACAATTGCGTTATCTGCTTATCGGTGGTGATGTCCTTGATCCACGGAAAATCCGGCAAATGCAATTGTCTGAATCACAACCGATACATTTGATCAATGGCTATGGGCCAACGGAAACCACAACGTTTGCGACAACCTATCCCATTGTGTCTCCGGTTGATGTGACTCGTTCCGTTCCTATCGGTCGCCCGATTGCGAATACCCGTATTTATATTCTCGACTCACATAACCAACCTGTACCATCCGGGGTTGCCGGTGAAATTTATATTGCCGGAGCCGGTGTTACCCGGGGTTATCTGAACCGCCCTGAACTGACCGCCGCACGTTTCCTGCCCGATCCGTTCTCCTCAGAATCCGATGCGCGCATGTACAAGACCGGCGATCTGGGTCTTTGGCTTCCTGATGGCAATATTGAATATCTTGGCCGCAATGATTTTCAGGTTAAATTGCGCGGTTTCCGCATTGAGTTGGGTGAAATTGAAGCCAAACTGATGGAGTACCACGGCGTACGAGAAGCCATTGTTCTTATCCGCGAAGACATTTCTGCTGAAAACATAGATGAAAACATAGATGAAAATATAGATAAAAATATAGATGAAAATATAGATAAAAATATAGATGAAAATATAGATAAAAATATAGATGAAAAAACGGCGGGTCAGAAACATCTGGTCGCCTATCTGCAACCTCAGGCAGGTATCACACTGGTTCCCGCTGAACTGCGGCAGTACCTTACCCGACACCTTGCCGACTATATGCTGCCCAGTGCTTTTGTCACGCTGGCGGCTTTCCCGCTCACCCCGAATGGCAAACTTGACCGTCAGGCACTTCCGGTGCCTGATTTATCGGCAGTGATTACCCGCAGCTATGAAGCGCCTGTGGGTGAGATAGAGATTGCACTGGCTCAGATTTGGCAAAAATTACTGGGGCTGGAACAAATTGGTCGCCACGATCACTTCTTTGAACTGGGTGGACATTCACTGCTTGCTGTCCAACTCGTTGCACATATACGTCAGGATCTGGCGCGGGAGTTATCGCTTCAGCAACTCTTTGATCAGCCTGTTTTGCTGGATTTAGCGAAAGTGCTCACCGGCACATCTAAAACCGATCAAACAGCAATCCCGATCACTGACCGGAGTCAGCCATTACCCTTGTCTTTCGCTCAACAACGGTTATGGTTCTTGGGGCAAATCGATCAGGCTGCCAGTCTGGCTTATCATATTCCGGCGGCGTTGCGCCTGACCGGTCAGCTTAATCATTCCGCCTTGTCCGGCGCACTTGACCACCTGGTCGCCAGACATGAAATCTTGCGTACCCGTTTTGTGCTGGTCGCGGGTCAACCTTATCAGCATATCGATCCGGCTGACACGGGTCTGGTCTTGTCTTATCAGGATTTACGTCCGCTGGCACCCGAAACGCATTCTGAACGCATTGCTGAACTTGTAGCCACTGAAACACAGACACCGTTCGACTTTGCTCAGGATCGGCTTATCCGTGGTCATTTGCTGCAACTGGCAGATGAAGAGCATGTATTGTTGCTCACCCAGCATCATATTATCTCCGATGGCTGGTCTATCGGCGTGTTGATGAATGAACTGAGCACCTTTTATCGCGCCGCTCTTGATGGCCAAGACCCCTCACTACCGCCACTGCCCATTCAATACGCTGATTATGCTGTCTGGCAACGTGAATGGCTGCAAGAAGCCACCCTCGCTGCCCAACGCGCTTTCTGGTGTCACCAGCTTGAAAATGCGCCGACTTTATTGACACTCCCGACTGACCGTCCACGCCCGACGATACAGACCTTCGTCGGAGGCAAAGTCCCTGTTTACTTTGATGCCGAGTTATTGTCATCCCTGAAACGACTGGGACAACGCCATAACACGACCTTGTTCATGACCCTGCTGGGTGCCTGGAGTATCGTCCTTGCGCGGCTCAGTGGTCAGGATGATATTGTTATCGGTACGCCAGTCGCTAACCGTCCACATCATGAACTTGAGAAGCTGATTGGTTTCTTCGTCAATACGCTGGCTTTACGTATCAGCCTGCATGATCCCGTCAGTGTAACCGACCTACTCAGCCAAATCAGGGAACGCGCGCTCGCCGCCTATGCCCATCAGGATTTGCCTTTTGAGCAGGTGGTGGAAGCTCTACAGCCAGAACGCAGCCTGAGTTACAGCCCTATCTTCCAAGTCATGCTGGCCTTAAATAACACGCCAGCCCAAACGCTCGCGCTGCCTGATATACAGTGCACATCCGTTGAACAGATGCACCCCAGCGCGCATTTTGATTTAACCTTGTCACTGACCGAAACCGAGGCCGGCTTGGTTGGAGAACTGACCTATGCCGTCGATCTGTTTGATGCCGCCACGGTTGAACGCATGGTCGGTTATTTGGCAAATGTACTGGCAGCAATGGTGGCTGACGATACGCAAATCGTGACGGCTTTGCCGATACTGCCGGCATCCGAACGACACCAACTGCTGGTAGATTTCAATGCCAATCAGGTGGATTTCCGACAAGATGGGTTAATTCACCAGCTATTTGAGGCTCAGGCGGCATATCGTCCGGATGCCATTGCCGTCGTATTTGAAAATCAAACACTCAGTTATGATGAGCTGAACTGTCGGGCCAATCGGCTGGCACATCATTTGATTGCATTGGGTGTGCGTCCTGATGATCGCGTCGCAGTATGTATCGGGCGCAGTCTGGAAATGGTGGTGGGTTTACTTGCCGTTCTCAAGGCGGGTGGGGCTTATGTGCCGCTTGATCCCGCTTATCCGGCCGAACGACTGGCCTATATGCTTAATGACGCCGTACCCGTCGCGTTACTGACCCAGACAGAGTGGCTCGACAAGCTTTCCGCTACCTTGCCGACGGTCTTACTGGATAATCACGACTCCTTCTTGGCTACACAGCCTGCTGATAACCCGGACACGCCGGCGTTAGAGCTGACTTCACACCATCTGGCCTATGTGATTTATACCTCGGGTTCCACCGGAAAACCGAAAGGTGTGATGATCGAACACCGCAATGTATTTAGCATGATCATGAATAATGGGTTTATCAATATCGGAATTGATGACTGCATTGCCCATTGTGCAAATATCTCATTTGATGCGGCTACATGGGAGATCTGGGCGGGTTTAGTGCATGGGGCACGTCTGCTCCTGATCCCCGAAAAAACCTTATTGCAACCGGAGTATTTTGCTCAACGCCTGTCAGAAGCCGGCGTCAGTGCGCTATTTCTCACCAGCGCATTGTTCAGTAAATATGCCAATCTGATCGCGCCGGCCTTGTCAGGTCTGCGCTATGTTCTTTTCGGGGGCGAACAAATAGATCCCCGCTCCGCCATTCATCTCAAAGCCGAGCATCCGCCAAAACACTTGCTGCATTTATATGGGCCAGCGGAAGCAACCACTTTCGCCACTGTCTATGAAATTCCCTTCATGGGAGATAAATCTGCGCAAGATTCTGCGCAAGATGGAGGCAGAAAAATCCCCATCGGTCACCCGATATCGAATACCCGGATCTATATTCTGGACGGAAAAAATCAGCCTGTGCCCCTCGGTGTCGCGGGTGAAATTTACGTTGCCGGTGCCGGTGTTGCCCGTGGTTACCTGAATCGTCCCAAACAGACCGCAGAACGTTTCCTTATTGATCCGTTCTCTTCAGAGCCGGATGCGCGCATGTATAAGACCGGTGACCTCGGTCGCTGGCTATCGGATGGCAATATCGAATATCTTGGCCGCAATGATTTTCAGGTCAAACTGCGGGGGTTCCGCATTGAACTGGGCGAAATTGAAACTCAGCTCAGACAATGCCACGGGGTGCGTGAAGCCGTGGTCTTGGCGCGGGAAGACCGTTCTTATGAAAACCATTCTTATGAACACAATGCCCATGATAATGGCGCGGTTCAGAAACGTCTGGTCGCTTATGTACAGCCCCGGACGGGAACTGAACTGATCCCCGCCAAACTGCGCCAGCAACTTGCTCAGCATCTCACTGAATATATGCTGCCCAGTGCCTTTATCATCCTCGATACTTTCCCGCTGACCCCGAACGGCAAACTCGATCGTCAGGCACTCCCCGCTCCCGATGAATCTGCTTTTATCATACGCCACTATGAATCGCCCATCGGTGAGGAAGAAACGGCTCTGGCCCGAATCTGGCAGGATCTGTTGGGATTAAAACAGGTCAGTCGCCACGACCATTTCTTTGAACTCGGTGGTCATTCGCTGATGATCGTCAGCCTGATCGAGGAACTCCGTAGCATCGGCTGGAAACTTGATGTTCGCAATGTGTTCGCTTCACCTGCCCTTGTCGATATGGCGCAGGTTATGCAGCGTGAAACCAACGCTTTTGTCGTGCCGCCTAACCGTATTCCTGATGGCTGTACGGCCATCACCCCCGATATGCTGCCGCTGATTTCGCTCACCCAGTCTGAGATTGATGCCATCATTGCTACCGTTTCCGGCGGGGCAGGCAATGTGCAGGATATTTATCCACTGGCACCGTTGCAGGAAGGTATCCTGTTCCATCATCTGTTACAGAAACAAGGTGATGATTATTTGTTGCAGATTTTACTCGCCTTCGATACCCGTGAGCAGTCTGATGCATTCCTGAATGCCTTGCAGCAAGTGATTGACCGTCACGATATCCTGCGCACGGCGGCCTACTGGCAAGATCTGGCACAACCCGTTCAGGTGGTTTGGCGGCAGGCATCGCTGAGGATTAATGAGTTCACTCCTGCGACAACGGACAATGTTCCCGTCCAGCCGGTTTCGGTTCAGCTACAGACACATACCGATCCGCGTCTACATCGCATCAACCTGAATCAGGCACCGCTGTTTACGGTGGATATCGCCCATGATCCGGTACAGGATGAATGGTTGTTGGCGCTGCGTTTCCATCATCTGGTCAGCGACCATATAACACTGGATCTGATTTTCGCTGAAATGGCACTTATTCTGCGAAATATTCTGCGAAAAAATGTTTTGCCGGAAAATGCGGAAATCCTGCCTGCAACGCTGCCCTATCGCAATTTTATTGCCCAGATCCTGAGTGTCCCGCCTTCAGTACATGAGGCTTACTTCCGCGAGCAACTTGCCGGTATTGACGAACCCACCGCACCGTTTGGTGTGTTTACCATACCTAAAGTTACCATACCTAAAGTTCCGCCAGAAAAAATCAAATCCAAACAAGGTGAATTACACAACTCCAGTGAATCGATAGCAAAAAATCGTATTTTGCTCACTTCCGATCTGGCTGAAAACATCCGTGTTCAGTCTCGTCGTCTGGGTGTCAGTCCCAGTGTCCTGTTCCATGTCGCTTGGGCGCAGGTGCTGGCACAAACCAGCGGACGTGACGACGTGGTATTTGGTTCAGTACTGTCAGGACGCCTGCAAGGAGGAGCGGGCGCTGATCGAATATTAGGGATGTTCATCAACACCCTGCCAGTCCGAATCTCCCTGAGCGGGCATAATGTGCGGGAGATCGTGCAGGATACCTACCGAACCCTGACCACCCTGCTGGAGCATGAACAAGCGCCGTTGGCGCTGGCACAACGGTGCAGTAACGTGGCACAACCTATGCCGCTGTTCAGTACTCTGCTGAATTATCGCCATAGCCATAACCATAACCATAACCATAACCATAACCATAACCATAACCATAACCATAACCATAACCAAAGTAGCGAGGGCAATACCGGAGAGGCGGTCAACTCCATGTGGGCCGATATGCGCCTGCTCTCCGCTGAGGAGAAAACCAATTACCCGATTACCCTGTCCGTGGATGATTTAGGGGATGGTTTCCAACTGACCGCCCTGACCATCGCTGAGATCGCACCAGAACAGATCACGACCTATCTGTCCACGGCCATTAAAGGTCTGGTCGATGCTTTAGTTCATCATCCGCAACAATTAATACTGGATGTGCCGATATTACCGGAAGCTGAGCGGCAACAACTGCTGGTGGATTTCAATGCCACTCAGGCGGATTTCCCGCAAGATGCGTTGATCCACTCACTATTTGAAGCTCAGGTTTTACAACGCCCCGACGCCACTGCCGTGATCGACGGGGGACAAACGCTGAGCTATGACGAGTTGAACCAGCGCGCCAATCGTCTGGCACATCATTTGATTGCACTGGGTGTACGACCGGATGATCGGGTTGCTATTTGTCTCGAACGCAGTCTGGAAATGGTGATTGGCTTGCTGGCTATCCTCAAGGCAGGGGGCGCTTATGTGCCGCTTGACCCCACTTATCCGGCCGAGCGATTGACCTACATGCTGGAGGATGTCGCTCCTGTGACGTTACTGACCCTGACAGAATGGGTTCACAAACTCGCCGGTGCCCTGCCGGCAACCTTACCGACAGTCTTATTGGATCATGCCCGCAACGGGCAAGGATCGTTTTTGGCTGATGAACCGAACGATAATCCAGATGTTCAGGGATTGGGGCTGACATCACGTCATCTGGCCTATGTGATTTATACCTCGGGTTCGACAGGCCAACCCAAAGGCGTGATGGTCGAGCACCGGAGTGTGCTTCGCCTGATTGTGAATAATGGTTTTGCCGATATCGGGCCGGATGACTGTATAGCCCATTGCGCCAATGTTTCATTTGATGCGGCGACCTGGGAAGTGTGGGCGGGTTTGGTGCATGGGGCGCGCATTCTGCTGATCCCGGAAAAAACCCTGCTACAGCCGGATGATTTTGGTCAATGCCTGTCAGAAGAAGGCGTCAGTGCGTTATTCCTGACGACCGCACTGTTCAATCAATATGCGAATTTGATTGCCCCCGCCTTGTCAGGTTTGCGCTATGTTCTGTTCGGGGGTGAACAGACGGATACCCGTTCAGCCATTCGCCTCAGAGCCGAACATCCCCCCAAACACTTATTGCATGTGTATGGGCCAACAGAGACAACCACTTTCGCCACAGCCTATGAAATGCCCTTAATGGGAGATGGATCTGCGCAAGGTTCTGTGCAAAATGGAGGCAGGAAAATCCCCATCGGCCATCCGATCTCGAATACCCGGATTTATATTCTGGATGGGAAAAACCAACCCGTTCCTCTCGGTGTCGCGGGTGAAATTCACATCGCCGGTGCCGGTGTTGCCCGGGGTTACCTGAATCGCCCTGAACTCACTGCTGAGCGTTTCATTATCGATCCATTCTCTTCAGAGCCGGATGCGCGCATGTATAAGACCGGTGACCTCGGTCGCTGGTTGCCGGATGGCAATATTGAATACCTCAGTCGCAACGACTTTCAGATTAAATTGCGCGGCTTCCGTATAGAGCTGGGTGAAATAGAATCCCGTCTCAGACAGTGCCACGGGGTGCGCGAAGCCGTGGTCCTGGTTCGCGAAGACGATGCAGATCAGAAACGTCTGGTGGCCTATCTGCGACCACAGGCGGGAATTAAACTGATTCCGGCTGAACTGCGTCAGCAACTCACCCAACATCTTGCTGACTACATGCTGCCCGGTGCCTTTGTGATATTGGCGACTTTCCCGCTGACGCCGAATGGCAAAATTGACCGCAAGGCATTGCCGGCCCCTGATTTATCGGCGATGGTATCCCGTGATTATGAAGCCCCTGTGGGTGAAACAGAAATCGCACTGGCTCAGATTTGGCAAGATTTGCTGGGTCTGGCGCGCGTCGGTCGCCACGATCACTTCTTTGAGCTGGGCGGTCATTCGCTGCTTGCCGTCCAGCTTGCTGCGCGTGTACGTCAGATATTGGCCCGGGAGTTACCGTTACAACAACTCTTTGACCAACCTCTTCTGGCTGATCTGGCCCAGGTGCTTACGGAGGCTCCGGCAACCACTCAGGCAACAATCCCTGTGGCTGACCGCAATCAACCACTCCCCTTGTCTTTTGCCCAGCAACGGTTGTGGTTCTTGGGTCAACTCGATCCGGCGGCCAGCCTTGCCTATCACATTCCGGTAGCCTTGCGCCTTAGTGGTCAGCTCAACCGCCATGCTTTATCCAGCGCACTCGACCACTTGGTCGCCCGACAGGAAATTCTGCGTACCCGCTTTGTGCTGGTCGCGGGCCAACCTTGCCAGCATATTGATCCTGCCGACATTGGTTTTGCCCTCTCTTATCAGGATCTACGCCTGTTATCACCGGAAGAGCATAATCAACGCATTGCAGAAATTACGGCGCTCGAAGCGCAGACTGCGTTTGATTTTACCCAAGGCACCCTAATCCGTGGTCACTTGTTGCAACTGGCGGATGAAGAACATGTATTCCTGTTCACCCAGCACCATATTATTTCTGATGGCTGGTCTATCGGTGTCCTGATACATGACCTGAGTGAACTCTACCGCGCGGCTCTCAACGGACAAGCGGCGCATTTACCGCCATTGCCCATTCAATATGCCGACTATGCTGTCTGGCAACGTGACGGGCTGCAAGAAACGGCCCTCACCGCACAACGTGATTTCTGGTGTTCTCAGCTTAAAGATGCGCCGGCCTTACTGACACTCCCGACCGATCGCCCACGCCCGGCGGTGCAGACCTATGTCGGCAGTCGCATACCTGTTCACTTTGATGCTGACCTGCTGGCTTCACTTAAAAGTCTTGGGCAGCGCCATAGCACCACCTTGTTTATGACGGTGCTGAGCGCATGGGGTATCGTCCTTGCCCGTCTCAGTGGTCAGGACGATATTGTTATCGGCACCCCTGTCGCTAACCGTCCGCATCATGAACTGGAGGGGATGATCGGTTTCTTCGTCAATACACTGGCTTTGCGCATCAAGTGCCATGATGGTCTCAGTGTGGCGGATCTGCTGGCACAGGTTAAGGAACTGGCATTTGCTGTCTATGCCCATCAGGACTTGCCTTTTGAACAGGTGGTGGAAGCACTCCAGCCCGGACGCAGCCTGAGCTACAGCCCGATTTTCCAAGTCATGCTGTCCTTAAACAACACACCGGTTCAAACATTGGCACTGCCCGATCTACAGCTCATGCCGATTGAACAGGAACATCATAGTGCTCATTTTGATTTAACCCTGTCATTAACCGAAACCGACGATGGTCTGGTCGGCGAATTGGCCTATGCCATTGATTTGTTCGACTCAGCAACCGTTGAGCGCATGATCGGTTATCTGACTCATGTGCTGACAGCAATAACGGCGGATGAAACGCAAATGATTGCCGCGCTGCCAATGCTGCCGGAATCGGAACGTCAACAATTGTTGGCGGGATCCCATGCCATCCGGACGGATTTCTCACAAGACATGCTGATCCACCAGCAGTTTGAAGCTCAGGCGGCACAGCATCCTGAGGCGACCGCCATTGTATTTGAGGGGCAATCACTCAGCTACGGGGAGCTGAACCGCTGCGCTAATCGGCTGGCCCATCATTTGATTGCGCAGGGTGTGCGTCCTGACGATCGGGTGGCTATCTGTGTCGAACGCAGTCTGGAAATGGTTGTCGGCTTGCTGGCTATCCTCAAAACAGGGGGGGCCTATGTGCCGCTTGATCCGGCCTATCCAACCGAACGGTTGGCGTATATGCTCGAAGACGCGACACCCGTGGTCATACTTACCCAAGCCGCGTTAGTGGACAAGCTCGGCAGTACCTTGCCTGTGGTCATGCTTGATCACGTACTCGACAGCCAGACACCACTTTTGGCAACGCAGTCAAGTGACAATCCAGATGCTCAGGCATTGGGACTGACATCACGCCATCTGGCCTATGTCATTTACACGTCGGGATCGACCGGCAAGCCGAAAGGAGTCATGGTTGAACATGCCAATCTCACTCGCCTGTTAGCCGCAACTCAAGCATATTTCCAATTTGATAATAACGATGTCTGGACACTGTTCCACTCCTTTGCGTTCGATTTCTCAGTATGGGAATTGTGGGGAGCCCTGGCTTACGGTGGCCGGCTTGTCGTGATCCCGGCAGACTGTGCCCGCTCGCCGCAGATGTTCTATTCGTTGCTGTGCCATGAACAGGTCACGATACTGAATCAAACCCCCAGCGCTTTCCGGCAATTGATTGCAGCTCAGGATGCGACCTCACATTCTCTGCGCTGCATCATTTTTGGCGGGGAGGCATTGGAATTACATACCCTTGCTCCGTGGGTTGCCCGCAATCCGACCCAGCAGACCCGTCTGGTGAATATGTATGGCATCACTGAAATTACTGTCCATGCGACTTACCGTGAGCTGACGGAATCCGATATCTACTCAGGACGCGGCAGTTTAATAGGTCAGCCGCTCCCCGATCTGCGGATCTATATTCTCGACACCCACGGTCAACCGGTTCCGCTCGGTGTGGCAGGTGAAATCTATATCGTCGGTGCCGGCGTAGCCCGTGGTTATCTGAACCGCCCTGAACTTACGACAGAACGCTTCCTTGTCGATCCCTTCTTCCCGGATTCAGATGCCCGCATGTATAAAACCGGTGATTTGGGGCGCTGGCTTGCCGATGGCAACATCGAATATCTCGGACGCAATGATTTTCAGGTCAAGTTGCGCGGTTTCCGGATTGAATTGGGCGAAATTGAGGCAAGGCTTGAGCAGTGCCACGGTGTGCGTGAAGCGGTGGTGCTGGCCCGCGAGGATATTTCCGGTGAGCCTATTTCCGATAAATCTATTTCCGGTAAGCCTATTTCCGGTAAAAATGTCGTGGGGCAAAAACGTCTGGTCGCTTATCTGCTGCCTCAGGCGGGTGTTGAACTCATTCCTGCCGAACTGCGCCAGCAGCTTACCCCGCATCTTGCAGAATATATGCTGCCCAGTGCTTTTGTCACATTGGAATCCTTCCCGCTGACCCCGAATGGCAAACTTGACCGTCAGGCACTTCCTGCACCTGATTCGTCCGCTGTTGTGGTACGTCATTACGAATCTCCGGTTGGTGAGATGGAAACTGCCCTCGCCCAGATTTGGCAAAATCTTCTGGGACTGGAGCAAGTCAGCCGTCACGATCATTTCTTTGAGCTGGGCGGACATTCGCTGATGATTGTCAGTCTGATCGAAGCTCTGCGCAATCTGGGTTGGCAGCTCGACGTCCGCAGTGTGTTCGTCACCCCTGTCCTCGTTGATATGGCTCAGACTATCCAGCGTAATGCCGGCACTTTTGTCGCACCGCCTAATCTGATCCCGGATGGCTGTACTGCCATCACACCCGATATGCTGTCTTTGGTGTCCCTGTCCCAAACTGAGATTGATGCCATTGTCGCAACCGTTCCCGGAGGTGCCGCCAATGTGCGGGATATCTACCCGCTGGCACCGTTGCAGGAAGGTATCCTGTTCCATCACTTATTACAGACACAAGGTGATAATTACCTGCTGCAAAGCCTGCTCGCTTTCGATACCCGTGAGCGTCTCGATATTTTCCTGACTACCCTGCAAAAAGTCATTGACCGTCATGATATTTTACGCACGTCGGCCTACTGGCAGGAACTGGCACAACCGGTTCAGGTGGTCTGGCGTCAGGCTGCCATGATTGTCAATGTTTTCCAGCCAGTGACAACCGACGATATCACGACCGGCGATATTGTTACTCAACTCAAGGCACATACCGACCCACGCCGGCATCGTATCGATCTGGATCGCGCGCCGCTGTTTATCGCGGATATCGCCCATGATCCGGCACAAAATGAGTGGTTGCTGGCTCTGCGCTTCCACCATCTGGTCAGTGACCATATGACACTGGAACTGATTTTCGCCGAAATGAGGCTGATATTGCAGGGAAAATCGCAGGAAAATGCGGTGGCATTACCTGCCTCCCTGCCTTATCGCAATTTCGTCGCCCAAACCCTAAACATGCCGATTGCTGAGCACGAGGCTTATTTCCGCGCCCGACTTGCTACCGTTGACGAGCCAACCGCGCCGTTTGGTGTGCTCAAGATACAAACTGACGGTGAACAAGTTAATGAAGCCCGCCTGCCCATTGCATCGGATCTGGCAGAAGCCATCCGCGTTCAGGCTCGTCGTCTGGGTGTCAGCCCCAGTGTCCTGTTCCATGTGGCCTGGGCGCAGGTACTGGCACAAACCTGCGGCCGTGATGATGTGGTCTTCGGCTCGGTACTCTCGGGACGGCTTCAGGGAGGTGCCGGTGCTGAACGGGTTCTGGGCATGTTTATCAATTCCCTGCCAATGCGGGTTTCTCTGGCTAAACGCACGGTTAAGGATGTGGTGCAAGACACCTATCATAATTTGATGACGTTGCTGGAGCACGAACAGGTGCCATTGGTACTGGCACAACGTTGCAGTGGCATGGAACAGTCCGTTCCGCTGTTCAGTACTTTGCTGAATTACCGCCACAGTCAATCTGATGAATCCGGGGTCGCTGACACAGTTTGGACAGGGATGCGCGTTCTGGCAGCAGAGGAACGAACCAATTATCCGATCACCCTGTCAGTGGATGATTTGGGCACCCGTTTCCGGCTGACTGCCCAGACGGTTGCGGGTATTGACCCTGACCGCGTCATCCACTATCTGGCTACCGCCATTAGCAGTTTAATTGATGCGCTGATTCATGAGCCACAACGATTGATTCGGGATATCTCCATTCTGCCAGCCCCGGAGCGACAACAATTACTGGTGGATTTCAATGCGACTCAGGCCGATTTCCCGCAAAACGGACTCATCCACCCGCAGTTCGAAGCGCAGGCGGCGCACCATCCCGATAGCACCGCCATTGTATTTGAGGAGCAAACCCTCAGCTATGGCGAGCTGAACCGCCGTGCTAACCAACTGGCTCACCATCTGATTTCATTGGGTGTACAGCCGGATGATCGGGTGGCAATCTGTATCGAACGCAGTCCGGGTCTGATTGTCGGCCTGCTTGCTATTCTCAAAGCCGGCGGCGCTTACGTACCACTCGATCCGACTTATCCAACCGAACGGCTGGCTTATATGCTTGAGGATTCAGCCCCCGTGGTCTTGCTGACTCAGGCAACGCAAGCGGACAAATTCTCTTGTTCTGTTCCTACCGTCGTAGTTGATGACCAAGAATCGCTTCTGACAGAACAGCCGTCCCATAACCCGGACAGGCAGGCTCAGGGGCTGATGTCACACCATCTGGCCTATGTGATTTATACCTCTGGCTCTACCGGATTACCCAAAGGGGTCATGGTTGAACATCGCAACGTACTTCGGCTGATTATCAATAATGGTTTTGCTGATATAAGTGCCGATGATTGCATTGCCCATTGTGCCAATATTGCTTTTGACGCATCAACGTGGGAAATCTGGTCTGCCCTGCTTAACGGCGCACGTCTGCATGTGGTTCCGCAATCCGTATTGCTCGACCCTGAGCGTTTCTGTGATTCACTGGTCAAAGGACAAGTCAGTGCCCTCTGGTTGACCGTGGGTTTGTTTAACGAGTATCTCGGTACACTCAGGCCCCTGCTTGGTCAATTGCGCTACCTGCTTATCGGGGGTGATGTCCTTAATCCAAGCAAAATAAGGGAGGTTCAGTTAGCTGAATCCCGGCCGGCCACCTTGATTAACGGCTATGGCCCGACGGAAACCACAACGTTTGCCGCCACTTATACGATTGCCTCTCCGGTTGATGTGACCCGCTCTATTCCGATCGGCCGACCGATTTCCAATACCCGGATTTATATTCTGGATGATTATGGTCAGCCCGTTCCCTTTGGTGTAACCGGAGAAATTCATATCGCCGGCGACGGTGTTGCCCGGGGTTATCTGAACCGCCCTGAACTCACCGCTGAACGTTTCCTGAGCGATCCGTTCTCCTCAGAGACGGATGGACGCATGTATAAAACGGGGGATCTCGGTCGCTGGCTGCCGGATGGCAATATTGAGTATCTCGGCCGCAATGATTTTCAAATCAAACTGCGGGGTTTCCGGATTGAATTGGGCGAAATTGAGGCAAGACTCAGACAGTGTCACGGTGTGCTTGAAGCCATCGTTCTTGTCCGCGAAGGCGCTTTTTATGAAAACAACGCAGATGAAAACAATGCAGATGAAAACAATGCAGATGAAAACAGCACGGATGAAAACAGCGCGGGCCAGAAACGCCTGATCGCTTATCTGCGGCCTCTGGACGGTGTGGAGCTGGTGCCTGCCGAGTTGCGTCAGCAGCTTGCGCAGCAACTTGCCGACTATATGCTGCCCGGTGCTTTCGTGATACTTGACGCTTTCCCATTAACGCCCAATGGCAAGCTCGATCGTCAGGCGCTTCCTGCGCCGGATGAATCTGCGGTAGCAACCCATGAATATGAGCCTCCGAAAGGAAGAATCGAAACCCTGTTGGCGCAGATCTGGCAGGAATTGTTAAACCTGACACGTATCAGTCGCCACGACAATTTCTTTGAAGTCGGCGGTCATTCACTGATGGTCGTGCGGCTGATCACCCGTATACAAAACAAATTATTGGTCAACATCCCCCTGACTTCACTGTTCAACTCACCCACGTTGATGGAACAGGCTGAGATCATTCTTTCAGCACAAATGAGTGTGTTAGGGGGTAACGAAGTTGAGTCAATGCAAAGCGACCTCGATTCACTGTCAGTAGAGGAATTGATGGCTATTTTAGGCGAAGAAAATACCCACGGAGACGGCAGATAATGGAAAGAAAGAACATGAATCCTGAAGAGTTAAAACGTGCTGTTCTGGAAAAGAGAATTGAAGCACAACTGAAATCCCGTGGGTCTCAGCAGCAATTATTAATCAGGCAGGCCGATCGGAAACAGCCATTACCGTTATCCTTCGCGCAACAGCGGTTATGGTTTCTCTGTCAGTACGATCCGGCGGCCAGTCTCGCCTATCATCTGCCTGTGATACTGCGCCTCAGCGGTCAGCTCGACCGTCAGGCGCTGACTACATCGCTTAACCACCTGATAGCCCGCCATGAGAGCCTGCGTACTCGCTTTGCCTTCATTGAAGGCCAGCCCTGCCAGCATATTGATCCCGCTGACATCGGTTTTGCCCTGTCTTATCATGACCTGCGCCAATTCGATCCGGCTTTGCACGATAGCCGCGTAGCTGAACTTGCCGATCTTGAAGCGCAAGCCCCTTTCGATTTGGCACAGGGGCCGCTGATCCGTGGTCAATTACTGCAATTAACCAATAATGAGCATGTGCTGTTGCTCACCCTGCACCACATTATCACTGATGGCTGGTCTATCGGTGTTCTGGTGCGTGAGCTGGGCGATTTCTACCGCTCAGCCCTTGATGGTCATGAGGTTTCCCTGCCATCACTGCCCGTTCAGTATGCGGATTATGCTGTCTGGCAACATGCACTATTGCAAGAAAAACAGTTGCAAGAAAAACAGTCGCAAGAAAAACAGTCGCAAGAAAAACAGTCGCAAGAAAAACAGTCGCCAGGAACGCGCCTTACTGAACAACGTGATTTCTGGCGCGCCCGGCTTGAGGGTATTCCGGATTTACTGGAGCTGCCTACCGACCGGCCACGTCCGGCGGTACAGAGCTATGCGGGGGATCATGTCGCTTTCCACCTTAATGTTTCGTTATTGTCATCACTCAAGGCGCTTGGACAGCGCCATCATACGACCCTGTTTATGACCGTGCTGAGTGCATGGAGTATTGTGCTTGCCCGACTCACTGGTCAGGACGATATCGTTATCGGTACGCCTGTCGCCAATCGTCCGCATTATGATCTTGAGGGATTGATTGGGTTTTTCGTCAATACGCTGGCTTTGCGGGTCAGATTCAATGACGATCTCAATGTGGCTGACCTTCTGGCACAAGTACGAAAACAGGCGCTTGCCGCCTATGCCCATCAGGATCTGCCTTTCGAACAGGTAGTGGAAGCACTCCAGCCCGGACGCAGCCTGAGCTACAACCCCATTTTTCAGGTGATGCTGGCTCTGAACAACACGCCGGCCCAAACACTAACATTGCCGGGTTTGCAACTCACTTCGATTGAACAGAAACGTCGTGGCGCGCATTTTGATTTAGCGTTATCACTGAGCGAAACCGAGACTGGTTTAGCCGGTGATCTGGAATATGCCACTGACCTGTTCGATTCCGCGACCGTTGAACGCATGGTCGGCTACTTAACCAATGTATTGTCGGCGATGGTTGATGATGAAAGGCAGTCTATTTCCACCCTGCCGATGTTGCCGGGATCGGAACAACATCAACTGCTGGTAGATTTCAACACGACTCAGGTGGATTTCCCGCAAGACGCATTGATTCACCAACTGTTTGAGGCGCAATCAGCACGTCGCCCTGACGCTATCGCCATCATATTTGAAGAACAGACGCTCAGTTATGGCGAACTGAACCGGCGCGCCAATCGGCTGGCTCATTACCTGATTGCGCAGGGTGTGCGTCCGGATGATCGGGTCGCCATTTGTCTCGAACGCAGTCTCGAAGCCGTCGTGGGTTTACTCGGTATTCTTAAGGCTGGCGGAGCCTATGTACCGCTCGATCCGGCCTATCCGGCGGAACGGCTGGCCTATATGCTGGAAGATTCCGCACCTGTGGTATTACTGACCCAGACGACACAGGCCGGGAAGCTGGAGAGGTTATCCGGCACCGTCCCTGTGATTGTGCTCGACACGCAGAATACGTTATGGGAGAGACAACCGGAGCATAATCCGGATGCACAAGTATTGGGACTGACCTCTCGTCACTTGGCCTATGTTATCTACACTTCCGGCTCGACGGGGCAACCCAAAGGCGTGATGGTTGAGCACCGCAGTGTCAATTCGTTGGTGATCAATAGTGCTTATGCCGTTGTTGGTGAGAACGACTGCGTTTCCCATTGTGCCAATATTGCCTTTGACGCATCGACATGGGAAATTTGGGCCACCCTGTTAAACGGTGGGCGTCTGCATGTGATTTCACAATCCCTGCTGCTCAATCCGGTACAGTTCCGTGATGCACTGTTCAAAGAAAAAGTCACTGTCCTCTGGTTAACAGTCGGCTTATTCAACGAATATATTGAGATCCTCAAACCCCTGCTTGGTCAATTGCGCTACCTGCTTATCGGGGGTGATGTCCTTAATCCAAGCAAAATAAGGGAGGTTCAGTTAGCTGGATCCCGGCCGGCCACGTTGATTAACGGCTATGGCCCGACGGAAACCACAACGTTTGCCACAACCTATATTATTGCGTCCCCCATTGATGTGACCCGCTCTATTCCTATTGGTCAGCCAATTAACAATACCCGGGTTTATATTCTCGATCCGTATGGCCAGCCTGTTCCCCTCGGTGTCACAGGTGAAATATATATCGCCGGAATCGGTGTTGCCCGTGGGTATCTGAATCGTCCTGAACTGACGGCTGAACGCTTCCTCATTGATCCGTTCTCCTCAGCACCGGAGGCGCGCATGTACAAAACGGGGGATCTGGGGCGCTGGTTGCCGGATGGCAATATTGAATACCGGGGCCGCAATGATTTTCAGGTTAAATTGCGTGGCTTCCGCATTGAATTGGGTGAACTCGAAAACCAACTCAGGCAATGTCACGGAGTGCGCGACGCGGTGGTGCTGGCTCGCAAAGATGAAACGGAGCCAAAACGTCTGGTTGCTTATTTACTGGCTCAGACAGGTATTGAATTAATTCCGGCTGAACTGCGTCAGCAACTCGCCCAACATCTTCCCGACTATATGCTGCCCAGTGCCTTTGTGACATTGGATCATTTTCCGCTGACGCCGAATGGCAAACTCGACCGTCAGGCATTACCTGCCCCTGATTCATCGGCGGTGGTATCCCGTGATTATGAAGCGCCAACGGGTGAAGCCGAAATCGCGCTGGCGCAAATCTGGCAGAGTTTATTGAAATTGAACCAAGTCAGTCGCTACGATCATTTTTTCGAACTGGGCGGTCATTCGTTAATGATAGTCAGTCTGATGGAAGAGCTCCGCAGTATCGGCTGGCAGCTTGACGCACGCAGTGTATTCGCCTCACCGGTCCTGATTGATATGGCGCAGGCTATTCAACGCCAAAGTCACACCGACACGTTTGTTGTGCCCGCCAACCTGATTCCCGATGATTGTACTGCCATCACTCCCGATATGCTGCCGTTGGTATCACTCTCTCAGTCTGAGATTGACAGCATCATGGATACCATCCCCGGCGGAGCAAATAATGTGCAGGATATCTACCCGCTGTCACCGTTGCAGGCAGGTATTCTGTTCCATTATTTAATGCAGATCCGGGGAGATACCTATCTGTTACAGAGTCTGCTCGCGTTCGATAGCCGTCATCGTCTTGATAGCTTTCTGTGTGCTTTGCAGCAAGTGATTGATCGCCACGACATTCTGCGCACCGCTGTTTATTGGCAAGGGTTGGAAAAACCGGTTCAGGTAGTCTGGCGTCAGGCATCTCTGGCGATCAACCTCTTCACTCCAGCCACAGAAAGCGATATTCCCGCGCAGCTACAGGCTCATACTGATCCGCACCAGCATCGTATCAATCTGAACCAGGCACCGTTATTTGCCACTGATATTGCCCATGATACGGTACAGGATGAATGGCTACTGGCTCTGCGTTTTCATCATCTGGTCAGCGATCATATGACATTGGAGCTAATCTTCGCTGAAATTGCATTGATTTTGCAGGGAAATGCAGAAGCACTGCCCAAGGCGTTGCCTTACCGCAATTTTATTGCCCGGACTCTGAATGTACCCACCGAAGAGCATGAAGCCTATTTCCGTTCCCAACTTGCCGATATTGACGAACCCACCGCACCGTTTGGTGTGCTTTCTATTCCGCATCACGATGACCACGATGACCACGATAAACCCATCGCAGAATCCCGCCTTCTTCTCGATCCTGCTTTATCAGAGGCTATCCGGACTCAGGCCCGCCGTCTGAAAGTCAGCCCGAGTGTGTTGTTCCATACCGCGTGGGCACAAGTATTGGCACAAACCAGCGGGCGCGATGATGTTGTCTTTGGTTCCGTGCTATTGGGACGTTTACAGGGCGGGGCCGGTTCCGACCAGATACTGGGAATGTTTATCAACACGCTGCCAGTGCGCGTTTCTCTGGCTGAGCGTAGTGTACAGGCCGTGATACAAGCCACCTACCATCATTTAATGACGCTGCTGGAGCATGAACAGGCACCGCTGGCGCTGGCTCAGGGATGTAGCGGTGTGGCGCAATCCACGCCGCTGTTCAGTGCGTTGCTCAATTACCGTCATTCCCAACCCAGTGACACAAACACGGCCAATGCTCTCTGGTCAGGTATACGTACTCTCGCAACCAAAGAACAAACCAACTACCCAATGACCTTATCGGTAGATGATTTCGGGACTGACTTTTATCTGACCGCCCAAACGGTGGCCAGCATCTCTCCGGCCCGTGTCACTCATTATCTGCTGACAGCCATAAGTGGTTTGGTTAATGCCCTGACTCACCATCCTCAACAATTGATTCTGGATATCCCGATCTTGCCGGAGACAGAGCGACAACAATTGCTGGTAGATTTCAACGCTACCCAAGCGGATTTCCCGCAAGATGCCTTGATCCATTCGCTTTTTGAGGCTCAGGCGGCAAACCGTCCTGATGCGATTGCCGTCGTGTTTGAAGAGCAAACGCTGAGCTATGGCGAACTGAATCATCGGGCCAATCGTCTGGCGCATTACCTGATTGCGCTGGGTGTGCAACCGGACGATCGGGTCGCCATTTGTGCCGAACGCAGTCTGGAAATGGTCGTTGGCTTGCTGGGTATTCTCAAGGCCGGAGGGGCCTATGTTCCGCTCGATCCGGCCTATCCGGCCGAACGGCTGACCTATATGCTTGAAGACTCCGCGCCCGTGGTTTTACTGGTTCAGACAACCCAGACGGGAAAATTGTCCGGCGCTGTGCCTGTCTCCGTCCCCGTGGTGGCACTTGATGTGATAGCACTTGATATTGAGGGCACGCTCTTGGCGGGGCAACCGGGCCATAATCCGGATACTCAGGCATCAGGGCTGACATCCCGTCATCTGGCGTATGTGATCTACACTTCCGGCTCAACGGGGCAGCCCAAAGGGGTCATGGTTGAGCATCGCAGCGTCAACCGGCTGATTATCAATAATGATTATGCCGATATCACTGCTGACGACTGCGTTGCCCATTGTGCGAATACGGCTTTTGACGCATCAACGTGGGAAATCTGGTCTGCCCTGCTCAATGGCGGGCGTTTGCACATCGTTTCATCATCCGTTCTGTTCGATCCGGTTCAGTTCCGTGATTCGCTGATCAAAGGGAAAATCTCTGTTCTCTGGCTGACTATTGGCTTGTTCAACGAATATCTCGAAATAATTAAGCCTTTGTTCGGACAATTGCGTTATCTGCTTACCGGCGGTGATGTCCTCGATCCAAGTAAAATCCGGAATGTACAATTAGCGGCGTTACAACCCGCACACTTGATTCACTGCTATGGCCCGACCGAAACGACGACGTTTGCCACGACTTATGCCATTCAGTCGCTGGTTGATATTAATCGCTCAATCCCGATTGGCCGCCCCATCACCAATACCCAAATTTATATTCTGGACTCCCGTGGCCGACCTGTTCCAATCGGCGTTACCGGAGAAATTTATATCGGCGGAGCTGGTGTTGCCCGTGGCTATCTGAATCGTCCTGAACTGACGGCCGAGCGTTTTCTGTCCGATCCCTTCACCCCGGAGCCGGATGAACGCATGTACAAAACCGGCGATCTGGGTCGCTGGCTGCCCGATGGCAATATCGAATATCTGGGTCGCAACGATTTACAGGTCAAACTGCGTGGCTTCCGTATCGAACTCGGCGAAATCGAAGCCAGACTGAGGCAATGCCACGGTGTACATGACGCGGTAGTGATTGCTCGTGAAGAGACTGAAAACTCCGCAGGCCAGAAACGGCTGGTCGCCTATCTGCTGCCGCAGGATGGGGCTGAACTGGTGCCGGCTGAACTGCGGCGGCAACTCGCCCGGCATCTTGCTGACTATATGCTGCCCAGTGCCTTTGTCACCCTTGACGTATTTCCGCTGACCCCCAATGGCAAACTGGATCGTCAGGCGTTCCCTGCCCCGGATGCTTCCGCTGTGGTCATACGCAGTTATGAAGCACCGGACAGTGACGAAGAAATTATGCTGGCGCAGATTTGGCAGGATTTATTGGGACTGGAACACGTCGGCCGTTACGACCATTTCTTTGAACTGGGTGGTCACTCACTGATGCTTGTGCAATTGGCAACTCGCATACAAGACGAATTTCTGATCGACATTCCCATCTCTTCGTTATTTATTTTCCCGCAATTAGCCAAACAGGCCGACATTATTTTAACGGCCCAAATGGATGCGCTGGGAGAAAACGAGATGGAATCACTCGAAAACTCACTTGATTTAATGTCAACAGAAGAATTAATGGCAATTTTAGGCGGAGACAGTAACAAATGATGAGTAATGAAATGGAACTCAATAATCTGAAACGTGCGGTTTTAAAAAAGAAAATCAGGGAACAGCTACAAACCCGGAAGCATCAGACGCGACCGCCAATCAAACCAGTAGCCCGCGATGTGGTTTCTTTGCCACTGTCTTTCGCCCAACAGCGCCTGTGGTTCCTTGACCAACTTGATCCCGCTGCCGGTCAGGCGTATCACCTCCCTGTGGCGCTGCGCTTAACCGGCCGGCTTAACCATGATGCCCTGATTCAGGCACTCAATCGTCTGGTCGCCCGTCATGAAAGCCTGCGCACCCGTTTTGTGCTTATCGGGAGCCAACCCAGCCAATACATTGATCCCGCTGACATCGGTTTTGCCTTGTCCTATCAAGATCTGCGGCCGTCAGACTCAGAAACACTCTCTCGTCACATCGCTGAACTGGCCACTCTTGAAGCACAGACGCCTTTTGACCTGGCTCAGGGCCCGCTGATCCGTGGTCAGCTATTGCAACTGACAGATGACGAGCATGTATTGCTGCTCAGCCAACACCACATAATCTCGGATGGCTGGTCGATTGGTGTGCTGGTGCATGAACTGGGGGAGGTCTATCGTGCTGCGCTCGACAATCATGATGATCCGCTTCCGCCACTGCCCGTTCAGTATGCCGATTATGCCGTCTGGCAACGAGAGTGGTTACAAGGCGCGGTTCTGACCAAACAACGTGATTTCTGGCGTACACAACTCGAAGGTGCCCCGGCCTTGCTGGATCTGCCCACGGATCGGCCACGCCCGCTGGTACAGACGTATAGCGGTGGTCAAGAGCCTGTTCAGTTCGATGCCAATTTACTGGGCTCCCTTAAGTCACTCGGCCAACGTCATAACACAACGTTATTTATGACCGTACTGGCGGCCTGGAGTATTGTTCTTGCCCGACTCAGCGGACAGGATGATATCGTTATCGGTACGCCCGCTGCCAACCGCCCGCACCGCGAGCTTGAAGGGTTAATCGGATTTTTCGTCAATACATTGGCCTTGCGCGTGACATTGAGTGATACCCCCCGTGTTGCTGATCTGCTCACACAAGTCCGCGAACGGTCGCTGGCTGCCTATGCCCATCAGGATCTGCCCTTTGAACAAGTGGTGGAAACACTCCAGCCCGAACGCAGCCTGAGCTACAGCCCCATTTTTCAGGTGATGCTGGCCTTTAATAACACACCCGCCAAGACCCTGACATTACCGGGTCTGCAACTCGCTCCCGTTGAACAACGACGCCAAAGTACTCACTTCGATATGACGTTATCGCTGACCGAAACCGATGCAGGTCTGTTCGGTGAGCTGGTGTATTCCGTTGATTTGTTCGACGCTTCAACGATAAAGCGCATCATCAGTTATTTGAAGCAAGTACTGACAGCAATGGCGGATGATGCAACACAATCTATTGCAAGCCTGCCGATGTTATCAGACGCCGAGCGACAACAACTGCTGGTGGAATTCAACGCGACTGAGGCCGATTTCCCGCAGGATGTCCTGATCCATCAACTCATTGAAGCGCAAGCTACGCAAACGCCCCATGCCACCGCGATAATCTGTGGCGATCAGGCGCTCAGCTATGACGAACTGAACCGCTGCGCCAACCGTCTGGCTCATCATCTGATTGGATTGGGTGTCCGGCCGGATGATCGGGTGGCAATTTGTACCGAACGCAATCTGGAAATGATCGTGGGATTGCTTGCCATCCTCAAAGCGGGTGGCGCTTATGTTCCACTCGATCCCGCTTATCCGGCTGAACGATTGGCCTATATGCTTGAAGATTCTGCTCCGGTGGCGCTTCTTACCCAGCGTATTACCCAAGAAAGACTGGCGGATAAACTGGCTGGCTCCGGCTCGACGGTGTTAATCGATAACATCCTCAACAACCATATCCTCAACAACCATATCCTCAACAAACAAGAAGCATTCATTGAGGTGCAATCGACTGATAATCCGGATGCTGAGGCGCTGGGTCTGACATCAAACCATCTGGCTTACGTGATCTACACTTCGGGTTCGACCGGATTGCCTAAAGGAGTGGCAATCGCTCACCGTAATACCGTGAACTTCCTGACTTGGGCGCAACAGAATTTCGGCGCCGAGGAACTGGCTCATACTCTTTTCGCAACATCATTGAATTTTGATTTGGCCATATACGAGTGTTTTGTGCCACTGGTTGCTGGCGGCACGGTTCATGTTGTCCCCGATGCCCTGTCATTAATGGCTACAGAGCGATCCTCCACAGAGCCTTCTTCGGTAAAACTTTCGCCAACAAAACTGTCTTCGGAAAAACTTTCGCCAGCAAAACTGTCTTCGGAAAAACTGGCTCCGGAAAAACTGTCTCCGGAAAAACAAGCAATCAGCCTTATTAACACCGTGCCGTCAGCCATCGCACATTTACTTGAGGCACACGCAATCCCCACGGGCATCCGAACAGTCAATTTAGGGGGGGAAGCCCTGAAACCTTATATCGTTGAACAGTTGTTTGCCCGCTCTGCCGTACAGAATGTATGCAATCTCTACGGCCCTTCTGAGACAACAACCTATTCAACCTGGACACGCATGAATCGGGCGACAGGTTTTGTTCATCATATTGGTCGTCCGATTGCCAATACCCGGATCTATATTCTGGATGCGTCAGGGCAGCCTGTTCCCCTTGGCGTCAGCGGTGAAATCCATATTGCCGGCGCGGGTGTTGCCCGTGGTTATCTGAATCGTCCTGCACTGACGGCTGAACGCTTCCTCCCCGATCCGTTCTCATCATCTCCGGATGCCCGTATGTATAAAACCGGCGATTTGGGGCGCTGGCGGCCCGATGGCAATATCGAATATCTCGGACGTAATGATTTTCAGGTTAAACTGCGCGGCTTCCGCATTGAACCCGGCGAAATCGAAACGCAGTTAATGCAGTGTGAAGGTGTACAGGAAGCCGCCGTTATCGTACGCGAAGACGAACCGGGTCAGAAACGGCTGGTTGCTTACCTGCGATCGCTGGAGGGTGTTGAGCTGACGCCGGCGGCACTCCGCCAGCAACTTACTCAGCATCTTGCCGACTATATGCTGCCCAGCGCTTTTGTCATGCTCGACGTTTTCCCGCTGACGCCCAATGGCAAGCTCGACCGTCAGGCACTCCCTGCGCCTGATTCCTCTGCTGTGATCGCTCGCGGATATGAAGCACCAACCGGAGAAGTTGAAACCGCTTTAGCCCGGGTTTGGCAGAACTTACTGAAATTAGAGCAAGTCGGGCGTCATGACCATTTCTTTGAACTGGGCGGGCACTCGCTGATGATCGTCAGCCTTATTGAGCAACTGCACAATCTCGGCTGGCGGCTTGATGTGCGCAGTGTGTTCGCGGCACCTGTCCTCAGCGAACTGGCAAAAACCATTTTGCTATATCAGGACGATACTCACGATGTTGTCGTGCCACCCAATCTTATATCCGCAAACTGCCCTGCAATCACACCTGATATGTTGCCACTGGTTTCGCTGTCCCAAAACGAAATCAACGCCATTACGGACACCCTCCCCGGCGGGGTAAGCAATGTACAGGATATTTATCCGCTGGCACCGTTGCAGGAGGGTATCCTGTTCCAGCATTTGTTGCAGACACAAGGTGACGATTATCTGCTGCAAAGCATACTCGCTTTCGATACCCGCGAGCGTCTTGATCTCTTCTTGGATGCCCTGCAAGTCGTCATCAATCGCCATGATATCCTGCGCACTTCCGTCTATTGGCAGGATCTGGCCCGGCCTGTTCAGGTGGTCTGGCGTCAGGCTTCATTGCCTGTCAATTTATTCACGCCTGCCACAACGCACGATGTCGCCTCTCAGCTACGCGCGTACACTGATCCTCGCCGGCATCGTCTCGACCTGAACCGTGCGCCGCTGTTTGCCGCTGATATTGCCTTCGAACCGGCACAGAATGAATGGTTGCTGTCTTTGCGTTTTCACCATCTGGTCAGCGACCATATGACACTGGAGCTGATTTTCGCCGAAATAGCCCAAGTGTTGCAGGAAGAGGCCGAAATGCTGCCCGCAGCACTGCCTTACCGCAACTTCATTGCCCAGACTTTAAGTATGCCGACCACAGCACATGAGGATTATTTCCGTCGCCAATTTGCTGACGTTACTGAACCTACCGCCCCATTCGGGATACTCACGGTACAAAGCGATAGCGGTTCTCTCCATGAAGCCCGGCTCCCGATTGAACCAACTCTGGCGAAGGCTATCCGATCTCAGGCCCGTCGTCTGGGCGTCAGTCCCGGTGTCCTGTTCCATGTCGCCTGGGCGCAGGTACTGGCGCAGACCAGCGGACGTGACGATGTGGTTTTTGGATCGGTGTTATTGGGGCGTTTGCAGGGCGGTTCGGGAATCAACAGAATATTGGGGATGTTTATCAATACCCTGCCGATACGAATTTCTCTGGACGGATACAGTGTGCAGGATGTGGTACAGGCCGCCTATCGCAATCTGACTGAGTTACTGGAACATGAACAGGCTCCGTTGTCACTGGCGCAAAGGTGCAGTGGCGTGGCAAAACCCATGCCGCTGTTCAGTGCTTTGCTGAATTATCGCCACAGTCAGGTCAGCGAAACAGACTCCGTTAACGCCGTCTGGACAGGTATGCGTATTCTGGCTGCCAAGGAGCAAACCAGCTATCCGGTTTCTTTGACAGTCGATGATTTAGGAACAAATTTCCATTTGATGGCCCAAACCGTAGACGGAATCGACCCGGCACGAATGGTCAACTATCTGGTCACCGCCATCAGTGGCTTAATTGATGCCCTGATCCACAATCCGCAATGTCCCATTCTGCAAGTCTCTATTTTGCCTGCTCTGGAACAGCAACAACTGCTGGTGGATTTCAACGCCACACAGGTTGATTTCCCGCAACATGGGCTGCTTCATCAGCTATTTGAAACCGAAGCCGCGCGCCATCCCGACACTATTGCCATTGTTTGCAAAGACATCATGTCGGGAGAGCCGTCGCTCAGCTACGGCGAACTGAATCGCCGCGCCAACCGGCTGGCACATCATTTAATCGCATCGGGTGTCCGGCCGGATGATCGGGTAGCGGTGTGTGTCGAACGCAGTCTGGAAATGGTGGTGGGTCTGCTTGGCATTCTCAAGGCAGGAGGGGCTTATGTACCGCTTGATCCGGCTTATCCCGCCGAGCGGCTGAGCTATATGCTTGAGGATTCAGCACCGGTAGTTTTGCTGACTCAAAGAGCGTGGCACGATATATTTATCGGCACCGGCTCTACTACGGGCGCATCCGTGCCGGTAATCCTGCTTGATGCCCAGGCATCAGTCATGGACATGCGGCCTGATCACAATCCTGAAATCCCCGGTCTGACAGAACACCATCTGGCGTATGTTGTTTACACTTCAGGCTCAACGGGTCTGCCCAAGGGGGTCATGACTAATCACCAGACCCTGTGCAACCGGTTGTTATGGTTTGTCGGTGATATCGTGGCGCATCCTTTGGTGGGAGCGTTAAAAACCAGTATCAGTTTTTTCGATTCGATGACTGAGGTATTAGGCGTATTACTGGCCGGAGGCAAGCTGGTCGTTTTCAACAATGATGAAATCAGAGATCCCGCCCGTTTCGCCGAAGGTTTGCAACGTTTTGACGTTAACTATTTGGTCGTCGTTCCCTCACTATTGAAACTTTTGATACAGGATCGGGGTAACAGCCTGAAATCAATCAGGACGCTGGTTTGCAGCGGGGAACGGCTTGCGCCTGAACTGGCACGGCAGATTGTGACCGAATGTCCTTGGCTCCGGTTACTGAATTTCTATGGCTCATCCGAAATCAACGGGGATGCCACTTGGTATGAATATTCCGCTGAACCCGGCATTCCGGACGCCTCCGTCATTGGCCGACCCATCGCCAATATCCAGAGCTATATTCTCGATGCTCACGCTCGTCCCGTTCCCCTCGGCGTGACTGGCGAAATCCATATTGCCGGCAGCGGCGTTGCCCGTGGTTATCTGAATCGCCCCGAACTCACGGCGGAACGTTTCCTTCCCGACCCGTTTTCTGTACATCCCGATGCCCGTATGTACAAGACCGGCGATCTTGGCCGCTGGTTACCGGATGGCAATATCGAATACCTCGGCCGCAATGATTTTCAGGTCAAAATTCGCGGCTTCCGGATTGAACCGGGTGAAATTGAGGCTCAGCTCGTGCTGTGTCACGGAGTACGGGAAGCCGTCGTTATCGCCCGTGAAGATGAGCCCGGACAACAACGTTTAGTTGCCTATCTGCGGCCACAAAATGGCTTTGAAATGAAGCCTGCGGAATTACGTCAGGAACTCGCCCGACATCTGGCCGATTATATGCTGCCCGGTGCCTTTGTGACGATCGACACTTTCCCGCTGACGCCGAATGGCAAATTGGATCGCAAGGCACTTCCTGCGCCTGACTTATCCTCCGTTGTCACTCACCGCTATGTCCCCCCCGTCGGGGAAACAGAAACCGTGTTGGCGCAGATCTGGCAAGACTTGTTAGGGCTGGAGCAAGTGGGTCGTCATGACCATTTCTTTGAGCTGGGTGGTCACTCCCTGCTTGCCGTTCAGCTCTCTGCCCGCATACGTCAGTCACTGGCGAAAGAACTGCCGTTACAGAAGATTTTTGCCCAGCCTGTCCTGATGATGCTGGCTCATACACTGACTGAGGTTGCCACCACGACCCAGACTACCATTCCCGTGGCGGATCGCACCCAACGTCTGCCTTTGTCCTTTGCCCAACAGCGTTTATGGTTTTTGGGTCAGCTCGATCCGGCAGCCAGTCAGGCCTACCATATTCCTGCGGCACTGCGCCTGAATGGTTCGCTTGATCGCCACGCCTTAACGGTTGCGTTGGATCGTCTGGTTGTACGCCATGAAAGCCTGCGCACCCGTTTTGTCTCGATTGAAGGACAACCCTGCCAGTATATCGACCCAACTGACAGCCGTTTTTCCCTGTCATACCAAGACCTGCGGCAGCTTGATCCGGCTTTGCGCGATAACCAGATCGCCAAGCTCGCCGAAAAAGAGGCGCAGACGCCTTTCGATTTAGCCCAAGGGCCGCTTATTCGCGGTCAACTGCTGCAACTGACCCGTGAGGAGCATGTACTATTGCTCACTCAGCACCACATTATCACTGATGGCTGGTCTCTCAGTGTGTTGGTACGCGAGCTGGGGATGTTCTACCGTGCGGCCCTTGAAGGCCATGATGATCCCCTGCCACCACTGCCTATTCAATACGCTGACTATGCCGTCTGGCAACGTGACAGCCGACAGGAAGCGGCCCTGACAGCGCAACGCGATTTTTGGCGTACCCAGCTTGAGGACGCTCCTGTCTTACTGACATTGCCTACCGATCGACCACGGCCATCGGTACAAACCTATATCGGCGGTCAAATCGCTTTCTCCCTTGATGCCCCGTTATTGGCATCTCTTAAAGAGCTGGGGATGCGTCATAACACGACCTTGTTCATGACTGTGCTGAGTGCGTGGAGCATCGTCCTTGCCCGTCTCAGTGGTCAGGACGATATTGTCATCGGTACGCCCGTTGCCAACCGTCCGCACCATGAACTTGAAGGATTGATTGGTTTCTTTGCCAATACGCTGGCTTTGCGTGTCAGATTCAGCGATACCTTCAATGTCGCCGATCTGCTTGCACAGGTTCGGGAACAGGCTCTCACTGCCTATGCCCATCAGGATTTGCCTTTCGAACAGATCGTGGAAGCATTGCAGCCCGAACGCAGCCTGAGCTACAGCCCAATATTTCAGGTGATGCTGACGCTGAACAATACGCCGGCCCAGAAACTGGTGTTACCCGGTTTACAGCTCACATCCATTGAACAGGCATATCATGGTGCGCTTTTTGATTTAACGTTATCACTGACCGAAACCGACGCAGGTCTGGTGGGTTCGCTGTCCTATGCCGCTGACTTGTTCGATTCTGCGACTATTGAACGGATGATCGGCTATTTGAAAAATATACTGACAGCAATGAGTGCGGACGAGACTCAACCCATTGCCGCTCTGCCCATGCTGGCGGAAGCGGAACGGCAACAATTGCTGGTGAGTTTCAATGAGACTCAGGCAAATTACCCGAAAGATACCTTAGTCCATCCTTTGTTTGAAGCTCAGGCAGCGCAGCATCCCGATGCGCCTGCCGTGGTATTTGAACATCAGTCAATGAGCTATGGCGAACTCAATCATCGTGCCAATCAACTGGCGCATTATCTGATCTCGCTGGGCGTACGTCCGGATGAACGGGTCGCGATTTGTGTTGAACGCAGTTTTGATATGGTCGTCGGATTACTCGCCATCCTTAAGGCGGGAGGTGCTTATGTGCCCCTCGATCCGGCCTATCCCGGCGACCGGCTGGCGTATATGCTCAGAGACGCCGCGCCAGTGGCCTTGCTCACCCAGAATGCCCTCGCCGATACGCTGAACAGCGCCGTCTCCTCAGCCGGCCACATTACGGTGTTGCTTGATGATCAAGATCAGGCACAATCCCTGATGGAACAACCCACTCACAATCCGGATACACAGGCTCTGGGTCTGACTCCACACCATCTGGCTTATGTGATCTACACGTCAGGTTCGACCGGATTGCCCAAGGGCGTGGAAATGCCACTGGCGGCCTTGTCAAACTTGCTGCAATGGCATCGCCATGCGCCGTCACAGCCTGTCGGAACGGGTAAGACTCTGCAATTTGCCGCACTGGGATTCGATGTCACCTTTCAGGAAATATTTACGACACTGGGTGAAGGCGGGTGTCTGGTCTTGATTAATGAAACTCTGCGGCGGGAGCCGCAGCAGCTTCTCCGGTTGATTCAGCAAAAACAGATTGATCGCATTTTTCTTCCTTACATCGCTCTCCAGCAGCTTGCCGAAGCCGCTGACCACAGTAAGGATGATTTTTCTTGTCTGGCTCACATTGTTACCGCCGGGGAGCAACTGCGCATCACTCCTGCCATTGAGCGTTTTCTGCAACGGGCCGGTGATTGTCGGTTGCACAATCACTATGGCCCGACGGAAAGCCACGTCGCCACGGCATATATCCTGAGCAGGGATCACGAACAACGTGAACAATGGCCTCTGCTTCCCCCTATCGGGCGGCCGATTGCCAACACTAAAATCTATATTCTTGACGAATGCAGCCAGCCAGTCCCTCTTGGCGCAACGGGAGAAATCCATATCGCTGGCACAGGGATAGCCCGCAGTTATCTGAATCGCCCCGAACTCACCGCAGAACGTTTCCTCCCCGATCCGTTCTCCTCATTCCCGAATGCCCGTATGTATAAAACCGGCGATCTGGGCCGCTGGCTGCCCGATGGCAATATCGAATATCTTGGCCGCAATGATTTTCAGATCAAATTACGTGGCTTCCGCATTGAACCGGGGGAGATAGAGGCACAACTCATGCGGTGTCACGGAGTACGTGAAGCCGTTGTATTGGCTCGCGCAGATGAATCAAACCATAAACGTCTGGTCGCTTATCTGCTCGCTGAACCCAATACAGAACTGGTGCCCGCGCAACTTCGGCAGCAACTGGCACAACATTTGGCTGAATATATGCTGCCGAGTGCCTTTGTCACGCTTGAAGCCTTCCCGCTGACGCCGAATGGCAAACTTGATCGCAAAGCACTTCCGGCACCGGATTTATCTTCCGTGATCACGCGCAGTTATGCTGCCCCGATCGGTAGAGAGGAAGTGGTACTGGCGCAGATTTGGCAAACGTTGCTGGGAGTGGAGCAAGTGGGTCGCCATGACCATTTCTTTGAACTCGGGGGGCATTCTCTGCTTGCCGTCCAGCTTGTTGCCCGCATACGTCAGACGCTGGCGCGAGAGTTGCCGTTACAGCAGCTCTTTGCCCGGCCTGTCCTGATGCAATTGGCTCACGCGCTGACTGATATTGGCTCAACTATTGGCTCAACTATTGCCACGACAACACAGGCTTTCATTCCAACGGCTGACCGCAGCCAGCCATTGCCTTTGTCTTTTGCCCAACAACGTCTGTGGTTCTTGGGACAGCTTGATCCGGCAGCCAGTCAGGCCTATCACCTTTCTGCGGCACTGCGTTTGAGCGGCTCGCTCAATCGTCATGCTTTAATTGTTGCACTTGATCGTCTGGTGGCTCGTCATGAGAGCCTGCGCACTCGTTTTGTATTCGTTGAAGGGTTCGCTGAAGGACAAACTTGCCAGCAGATCGACCCCGCCGATATCGGGTTCGCCCTCTCCTGCCATGATCTGCGACAGCTTGATCCGACCTTGCATACTCAGCATGTTACCGAACTCGCCGAGCAAGAAACCCAAACTCCCTTCGACTTTGCCCGAGGCCCGTTGATTCGCGGCCAATTACTGCATCTGGCGGATGAAGAGCATATATTACTGCTCACCCTGCACCACATCATTACAGACGGCTGGTCAATTAGCGTACTGGTCCGTGAACTGGGCATTTTCTACCGCGCGGCGATTGATGGTCTTGATGATCCTTTGCCTCCTCTGCCCATCCAATATGCTGATTATGCCGTCTGGCAACATGAGCAGTTAACAGAAACAGCTCTTGCGGCACAACGTGATTTCTGGTGCGCCCAACTTGAGAATGCCCCTGCCTTACTGACGCTTCCCACCGATCGGCCTCGCCCAACGGTGCAGACTTATGCCGGCGATCAGGTTTCTTTCCACCTTGATGCTCCGTTATTGGCATCACTTAAGGCACTCGGGGAGCGCCACAACAGCACCTTGTTCATGACCATGCTGAGTGCGTGGAGTATCGTCCTCGCCCGACTCAGTGGTCAGGACGATATTGTCATCGGTACGCCGGTTGCCAATCGCCCACATCATGAGCTTGAGGGACTGATAGGATTCTTTGTTAATACGCTGGCCTTGCGTGTCACCTTTAATCATGACCTCAGCGTGGCTGATCTGCTTGAGCAGGTTCAGGGACGGGCGCTTGCCGCCTATACTCATCAGGATCTTCCCTTCGAACAAGTGGTGGAGGCACTCCAGCCCGAGCGCAATCTGAGCTACAGCCCGATTTTTCAGGTGATGCTGGCTTTGAACAACACACCAGCTCAAGAATTGGCATTACCTGAGCTACAACTCAGTCCATTTGAACAGACGCACCACAGTACCCATTTTGATTTGACGTTATCACTGGTTGAAACCGAAACAGGTTTGGCGGGTGCTCTGGAATATGCCTCTGATCTGTTTGACCGGACAACGATTGAGCGCATGGTTGGTTATTTAGCCAAAATACTGGCGGCGATGGTCACTGATGAAACACAAATCATTGCCACCCTGCCGATGCTGCCGGAGTCAGAACAACGACAATTGCTGGTAGACTTCAACACCACTCAGGCGGACTTCCCGCAAGACGCCCTGATCCACCAGCTTTTTGAAGCTCGGGCAGCACAGCATCCCGATGCGCCGGCAGTAGTGTTTGAAGATGAAATGCTGAGTTATGGCGAACTGAACCAGCGCGCCAATCGTCTGGCGCACCATCTGATTACGTTGGGAGTACGTCCGGATGATCGGGTGGCAGTCTGCTTTGAACGCAGTCTCGACATGGTGACGGGATTACTTGCTATCCTCAAGGCAGGTGGTGCTTATGTGCCGCTCGATCCCGCTTATCCATCCGAACGGCTGGCCTACATGCTTGAAGATGCGGCGCCTGTGGTGGTGCTGACCCAGACAGCCCAGCTCGGCAGACTCCCCGGCACTATGTCTGTAACTATGCCTGTAACTATATCTGTAACTATGCCCGTAACTGTGCCTGTGCCTGTGATTGTGCCTGTGATTGTGCTTGACGCCCAGAAAACGTTACTGGAGAGCCAACCGAATGATAACCCGGATGCCCGTGCGCTGGGGCTGACATCGCGCCATCTGGCCTGTGTGATCTATACGTCAGGTTCAACCGGCCAGCCCAAAGGCGTGATGGTCGAGCACCGCAACGTGCTTCGTCTCATCATTAATAGTGGTTTTGCTGAAATTAGCCCTGATGACTGCGTTGCCCATTGCGCCAATACAGCTTTTGATGCATCAACGTGGGAAATCTGGTCTGCCCTGTTAAACGGCGGGCGTCTGCATGTGGTTTCACAATCTGTACTGCTCGATCCAGTGCGTCTCTGCGATTCGCTGATCAGGGGAAATGTGACCGCTCTCTGGTTGACGGCCGGCTTGTTCAACGAATATCTCGAAACGCTCAGCCCCTTATTTGGGCAATTGCGTTACCTGATTATCGGTGGTGATGTCCTCGACCCAAGGAAAGTCCGGCAGGTACAGTTGGCTGAGTCACAACCCGCACATTTGATCAATGGATATGGCCCGACGGAAACCACAACGTTTGCCGCAACCTATGCGATTGCCTCTCCTGTCGATGTCACGCGTTCTATTCCGATTGGTTGCCCGATTGCCAATACCCGGATTTATATCCTCGATTCATACGGCCAGCCCGCCCCTCTTGGAGTCGCAGGTGAAATTTACATTGCAGGCAACGGCGTTGCCCGTGGTTATCTGAACCGTCCTGAACTGACGGCTGAATACTTCCTGCCAGATCCCTTCTCCGGCGTACCGACAGCGCGCATGTATAAGACTGGCGATTTGGGTCGCTGGCTCGCCGATGGCAACATCGAATATCTCGGACGAAATGACTTTCAGATTAAATTGCGCGGTTTCCGGATCGAACCCGGAGAAATCGAAGAAAAACTTAAACAATGCCACGGGGTGCGTGAAGCGGTGGTGCTGGCCCGCGAAGATCAGGCGGGACAAAAACGGCTGGTCGCTTACCTGCTCCCTCAGGCCGGGGTTGAACTCGTGCCCGCGGAACTGCGCCAGCAGCTTACCCGGCATCTTGCTGACTATATGCTACCCAGCGCCTTTGTCATGTTAGCGACTTTCCCGCTGACACCTAACGGAAAACTCGACCGTCAGGCACTCCCTGCCCCCGGCTCCTCCGCCTTTGTGGCACACCGTTATGAAGCCCCAATCGGTGAAACCGAAATCGCGCTGGCACGGATTTGGCAAGATTTACTGGAATTGGAACGAATCAGCCGTCATGATCACTTTTTTGAACTTGGTGGTCACTCGTTGCTCGCGGTAAAATTATTGAATCGCATGCGTGAACAAAATATGGAAGTTCCACTGACCGCTTTGTTTGCACATCCTACGTTATGTAATCTGGCTTCAATCATCAGTGAGCACGTTATCATGCCAATATCACCGTTTGATGAAAACCCTGTTCCACTCAGCCCGACAGGCTCTTTGTTACCTTTGTTCTTCGTGCATGAAGCCTCCGGTGACCCTCTTGTTTATTCACCACTGGCTGCTTTACTGCCTCCTGAACTGCCCGTTTATGCATTGCAGGCGCTTGGCATCCATACACTCGAACATCCGCCGGCATCAATTGAAGCACTTGCTGACTGCCATATTCAGGCAATTCGTCGTGTCCAGCCGCAAGGGCCTTATCGTCTGGCGGGCTGGTCAATCGGCGGTCTGATTGCCTATGAGATGGCTCAACAATTCATGAACGATGGTGAGACAGTCGAGTTCCTCGGCATGATTGACTCCTATAATCATACCGATAGCGGCTCTGAAACAGACAATACCGACCGAGAAACCGCAATCGGGCAATCGGTAAATCAGGAAGCAAAACGGATTGAGCTAATCATTGATTCACTGCTTACTCAACAGGGAATAAACGACGAGCCGGCGTTGGAAGCGCTTCATAAATTCACTGAACTGGAGCAGGTTATTGATTACTGCATTGAGCACCAATGGTTGCCGACAGGTATCACGCGCGAGGATATCCTCCTCCGCCTGTATTCCACTGAAATGATTACACAGTTGGGTCAAGACTATATCGCACCAAAATCATCCTTGCCTGTCCACCTCTATACCGCAGATGAGTTAAACAACGGGGATAGATGGCGCGGTTGGCACAATGTGGTCAGTCATAATTCCATACTCCACAGGATCGGCGGGACGCATTTCTCCATCATGCGCTCACCTTTACTGAACCATCTGGCGGACTCAATCACCGGACATCTGCGGGCCGTTCCGGCCTTTGACCCACGCGTTATCATTCAACTGGGCTCTCAATCGATACCGCCGCTATTTTGCATGCCCGGTGCGGGTGCCAGCCCTTCCAGTCTGCTCGAACTGGCGCTATCGTTCCCACGGCAACTCCCGATATATGCGTTGCAGGCGCGTGGCTTTACTGCTGAGCACAATTTCCCTTATGCCAGCGTCGAAGGTGCGGCTCATGCCTATATCCAGACCATCCGCCAAATCCAACCGCATGGCCCTTACCACCTGCTGGGTCACTCTTTTGGTGGTTGGATCGCCTTTGAAATAGCGTTGCAATTACAAGCAGAAGGGGAAGTCGTCTCCGACCTCATTCTTATTGATACCGATGAGCCTGACCAGCAAGGCCGCGCCCTCAAGTCGTACAACAGCATTGAGACGATAATGGAGTTGATCGATATCTACAATATGATACTAGACCAACCTCTTCCGCTCACGAGACAAGGTTTTGATAATCTGGATCTGGATGAACAGACTCAGAGTTTACAGAGTTTACAGAGTTTACAGAGTGCATTAGTGAAAGCCGGCCTTTTCCCCGCGAAAACGCCAATATCACTGCTACAAGGTATCATTCGTGTTATGCAGGCCAACCTGAACACGGGTTATCAGCCCCAGACCCGTTATGAGGGACTCGTTCATCTGATCAACGCAGAAAAAGGAGACACAGACGAGAGGAGGAAGCGCGAAGCCCAGTGGCGTACTCATGTTGCCCAACTCAATACCATACTTGTACCCGGCAATCACATGACTATGTTGTCCTCGCCGCAGGTCGATCAATTAATAACTCAGCTATGGCAAAAATTAAATTATATAAACAATCCATTACTTAAATAATGGCGTGTAGTTTGTAGCCAGACATTTATAGCCAGACATTTATAGCCAGAAAGATGGAGGCGATGGCCTCCATCAATAAAATGGAAACCCGCCCTGAATCAGGGCGGATTAGTGACTCTAAAGAGGCAAACTATGCAGCATCTTCTTGACAGTCTGAATCGCGACGAGGCGGATAAAATGGCGCTTGATGCTTTATACCCAGATAAGCAGGAATGGCAAGCGCTGCTCAACCAGTTTATCTCCCATGTTGATGAAAAAGAACTGCTCGAACTGGAAACGACCCTTGCAGGTGACACTGTAACTTATTGCCATAGCGAGTTAAACAAGCCGGTATGTGAACTGACGGAACTTGAGAAAACGTTCTCTTCGGTCAATATTCCGGAATTTCCGGTTAAAACCGGAACCTATGTCCAATATTTGCGCGAAGATATTCTCAATCACGTTATACCCGTATCATCACCCGCCTTTGTTGGTCACATGACGTCGGCACTCCCCACCCATTTGCCTGCGCTCGGCAAGATATTGACTGCGTTGAATCAAAATCTGGTCAAGCTGGAAACATCACATGTTTTAACGGCGCTGGAACGTCAAGTGCTAGGCATGATGCACAAATTAATCTATAACCGTGACGACGATTTCTATCAGCAATGGCTGCACAACGGCGATCATGCACTGGCGACCTTTTGCTCTGGCGGGACATTGGCGAATTTGACGGCTATGTGGGCATGTCGGAACCAACTGATGCCTGCGAAGGGTGATTTTGCGGGTATTGCTCGTGAAGGGCTGGCCAGAGGGCTGATTCATTATGGCTACAGTGGCTTAGCGATTCTGGTATCGGAACTGGGTCATTATTCGTTGAAAAAAACCGTGGATGTGCTCGGTTTAGGGCAGGATGCACTGGTAAAAGTCGATACTGACAAAGACGGACGGATTTGCATTGATGCCTTGCGTGCTCAATTGCAGAACCTGCACCAACGCAATATCAAGCCGATGGCGATTGTCGGGATTGCCGGCACGACTGAAACCGGTGCCATCGATCCGCTGAACGTGCTGGCAGATATCGCTGAGCAAGAACAGTGTCATTTCCATGTTGATGCCGCTTGGGGAGGCGCTAGTTTGCTGTCAGAGCGTTATCGACATCTATTCAAAGGCATTGAGCGAGCTGACACAGTAACAATCGATGCCCACAAACAAATGTATGTACCAATGGGATCTGGCATGGTGCTGTTTCGCCAACCCGCTCTGGCTGACGCCATTGCCCAACATGCTAACTATATTGTGCGCAAGGGATCGAAAGATCTGGGGCGTCATACACTGGAAGGCTCACGCAGCGCGATGTCGCTCATGTTACACAGTAATTTTCATCTGCTTGGCCGTCGGGGATTGGGCCACCTGATCGATGCCGGCATCGATAAAGCAAAGCAATTTGCTGATCTCATCCGTCAACAGGAAGATTTCGAGTTAATCAGCGAACCCCAGCTTTGCCTGCTGACCTACCGATACGTGCCTCGCGCAGTATTACAGAAACTACGCGAAGAGGCTGAACCTGTGAGGCAAAAACTGAATGAGGCGCTCAATGCACTTAACCAGAATATCCAAACCATGCAATGGGCAGCGGGCAAAACCTTTGTCTCGCGCACTTGTCTCCATCCGGTGCAATGGTCTCGGCAGCCCACCATCGTTTTTCGCGTTGTTCTGGCGAACCCTCTGACGACGCCGGAAATACTGGAGAACATGCTGGAAGAACAGCGCCGGTTGGCACAACAAAGCCCATATTGGCAGGTATTGCAGGATTTATGCCCGATAGATTTAAAGAGGCAGCACAACAACAAATGTGCTAACTCCCTGTAACATAGAATTAGCGATGTTTATAAATAAACCCGCCCCTTGCTTAGGCACAGGGGGCGGGTTAGACAATAAAATTACAGTCTGAAAGACTTTCTCTGGAATTACGCCAAAAACAACAATGTCATAATAATCCACAGTGCAGGTTTGTACTGTAATATAGGCTTCCTGCCCTATCGAGAGCTGACAGCGGTTTTTGCTAATTTTCCCGCGTAGTTAAGCATCACCCTTACCGCCCCGATTAATTTCTTTAAATTTCTGGACCCTGTATTTAATAGCTTGTTCTGTTGGCAAACGCTCCATCGAACTCGCGCCATAGAATCCGTGACAATCCGGGCAATGAGCCAGAATATAGGCGGCATCTTCCGGTTCCGAAATGGGGCCACCGTGACACAAAATAATAATATCGTCCCGGATAGCTTTAGCTGCCAAAGCACAAGCGTTAATGATTGGTATACAAGATTTCAGATCATGCGATGTATCAGCGCCAATATCGCCGCCGGTGGTCAACCCCATATGGACGACGATGATATCAGCACCTGCCTGCGTCATCGCCTCAGCCTCTTTGACATTGAAGACATAAGGAGTGGTAAGCAACCCTTTTTCATGTGCCAGACGGATCAACTCCACTTCTAGCGCATATCCCATGCCTGTTTCTTCCAGATTTTGTCTGAAATTCCCATCAATAAGCCCTACTGTTGGGAAGTTCTGAATACCCGCAAAACCCTGTGCCTTCAATTCGTCCAGAAAAAGCGGTAAATTGCAGAATGGGTCTGTACCACAAACCCCTGCCAATACAGGTGCTTCCTTCATTATCGGCAATACTTCATTACCCATTTCTTTAACGATTTCGTTTGCATTACCGTATGGCATTAATCCGGCCAATGATCCCCTACCCGCCATTCTGAAACGTCCGGAATTGTAGACGATAATGAGATCTGCCCCTCCGGCTTCTTCGCAACGAGCCGAGAGGCCAGTACCCGCACCCGCGCCAATAATAGGTTCGTTACGTTCGACTTTTTGCTTTAGAGTTTTAATAATCTGATTATAATTTTTCTTCATAAGAAATTCCCTGGTGTTGCACAATTTCTTTGAATTGTTGAATTAAAAGAGAACAAAATTGTGGTGAATTTATGTGAAAAGGTGTTTTTATAACTTTTCGCCATTCAGTCTGTTTTATTGTTTTTTCTAGCCCATCACAGAAGGCTTGCGTAGCTTCAGGTAAGTAAAAAGATTGTTCAGGGCAATCGAGTGAAGAGAATCCGCCTTCTGGAATAATGAATCGAACAGGCCCATTACATTTATTAAGTTTATTACCTATCCAGATACCAAGCTGATAGTTTTCTTCAGGTGTAGTTCGCATCAATGTCACCTGAGAATTATGCTCGACAAACTGTCTATTGCTGTAGCGGTCCGGGATCGTATCCTTCGAACCAAAATTAACCATATCCAAAGCACCGGCACTGCCGATCCACGGGATACTTTTTTCTGCAATGACGTCTAAACGTGTATTGGGGCAACCTAAAACACCACCAAATAACAGATCGGCAATTTCTGTTAAGGTAATATCCAGAACACACGCCAATTCACCGTCATGAGCTAATTTCTCCATGCTTGTTCCGCCATTACCGGTAGCATGGAAAACCAAGCAATCGTATTGAGTATTTAATTCAGCAGTAAGTTGATTAACACACGGAGTGGTAACGCCGAACATCGTCAACCCTAAAGCAGGTCTATCCGACCTCTCCAATGGAGTAACATAATTGATAGAGCCGGCCATCATGTTTGCAACATTGGACAATACTGAACGAGAAACACTGTTGAGTCCGTTGAGATCGGTTACTGTATAAAGCATCGCAATATCACTAGCCCCAACGTAAGCAGAGACATTCCCTGAAGCCATAGTTGATGCCATTATTTTAGGCAGACCAATCGATAAGCTTTGCATAGCAGGCGTGATCAGGGCTGTGCCGCCTGAGCCTCCAATACCAATAACGCCAGCTATATTGTCGATTGAACTATTCAGGAAATTTGTAAACGCGACAGACATCTCTGTTATCGCTTTACCCCGTACTCCACAAAAAACGGCACCCGCTCCAGCCGGATGATATTCTGCAACCTGAAGTGAGTTAATATCTATTTTTTCATTCTGCCTGCCTTCCACCGGAGTTGATGTAGATACATCAATAATGACTGAATCAACTTCTGCAAGGCGTAAACAAGATTTCAACCAGACCAGCTCGTCCAGTTTTGTGTCTGCTGTTCCAACGATATACACAAGCCGTGTCATATTGCTAACTCCATGTGACATAACTATTCAAAAACGAAATGTAAAACTATTCTAACGTTTTACATCATGCAAGATATTTTTTATCATTTGAGATATTTTTTATCATAAATGATATCTAGTTAAAAAATTTAAGGTGTTTAAATGCTTTTATTTGATGAAGAAAACCTATCACCAGTCCGACGTCGTACCCTGAAACGTATGACTGATTCTGCTCTGAAGTTATATGGTGAGAAAAAATTTCCCTCTCCTGAGGAGATTACCAATGAAGCTGAATATGCAAAGGTCACGTTACGAAAATACTTTACAACCCATAGTGAGTTTGTGGAATATGTTGTAAAACAAGTGATTGGATCATTTTCCACGCCTCCTGTGGGAAATGATGCTGAGGAAAACATTGAAAGATTATTAAGGTGGGGTTACGGAAAAATAGAAACCAATGAGGCACTGATGAGAGATGCTTTGCGTATTTCTCAGTTACGTTGGCAAGAATCTTTATCCAGTGAAGAAAACAACGAACAATGTGTATTCTTGAAAAAAAGCAACCGTAGAGAGACAATTTCTGCCGCGTTGGAACCCCTCAAAGACCAGCTTAAAGAAGATACAATACATAAAATTATTATGCTGATTTCAGTTTTATACGGAACAGAGGCCATGGTTGTTCTAAAAGATACTTTCGGTTTAGAAAATGAAGAAATAATCAATTTAACCAGTTGGGCAGCAAAGTTGATCATTCAACAAGCTATTAGTGAGGATTGAAAGTAATTTTTAATATGAACTTGTCTTAATCATGACTTGATCTGACGCATCTACTTAATAAAAAACATAGCCGCATTTTTCTACTGCATAATCAGGCAACCAGGACCGTCTAAAGAAGGGTATCAAGTACTCTTATAAAGCAAAAATATAAAGCAAAAATCCCCTTCATAGTGAAGTGTCCCCTATAGTTGGATAACCAACATTAAGGGGCACTTCACGGAGCACAGCCGTGTTTGAATTCAATATGTAAATTTGAATAATTTATTTATCGTACCAGTTGCAGTAAAAACGTTTAGTTTCACCTGTTTTTTTCAGTATAGTACTTAATTTTTGTGCATCAGTACCACTATATGTGACCATCGCTCCAGAAGCGTATGGCTCCGACCAATCTTCACCACGACCAAGATTATAAGTTATATCATCGACCGTCACATAAAGTACTTTTTTTATAAAGAATTTAAGGACTTCAAGAAGATACTTTTCATCCTTACGAAGTTGAACACCCCAATAAAAAAGCAAATAATCAGGAGCACCTTTAAATTCACTCCAATAAAAGAAAATAGTTTTATCAAAAACTATATTGTTCTTAATTACAATTAAAAAACCGAAAGCCCGGCTTTTTTCCCAATTGGCTACATCATCACTAAGGTAACCCCATCGAGTTTCGACATCATCTTTATTCAATCCCAGAGTTACACCATTATCTAGCGCAGTCCCTAAGGTAACATCAATAACTAACATAGAATTGTCTATGTCAATTTTTGGTTCATTAATTTCAGACATAAATACCTCACTTTTTATTTATTAATAGCTCAAGGTTATTTCATCCTACTACTAAACCGCCATGAAATTTTACTTAATTATAACTACCACTTAAATTAAACAGACCCACATAGCAACAAACATAATTTGACATCAGATTCATTTACATTGTTATCTCTTACTTCTTATAATACTCAACATATTCTGCATTTGTAAAAATAGTAAGTGTTTTCTGTTTTAATTCTATTTATCTCTTTGGATATTGACAAAATTTTTATAGTCCTTACAGGTGGAATATCAATATCAACCTTACAGCCAGAAAGAATAAACACTAATTTACCATTGCAGATATAAAAAACCCGTACACGGGGCGGGCCATCTTATATTGTATTTTAATCGTCACTATCATCCGATGGCAGGGTGAGATCACGAACGTTATTTAATCAACATTAACCCATTTGACCCGCGAATTAAGTTGTGATCTTATACTCCTTTTTTCGGAAATATCTCAATGATTATCGATGTTTTTTCTCAATATTTCGGTGAGTTACAAAACCCTCGCCAGTCTGCCAAAATCAGTTATCCCTTGTTTGACGTGCTTTTCCTGACGATGTGTGCAGTTATCGCGGGGGCTGAAGGATGGGAAGATATTGAAGATTTTGGAGAAACCCATCTCGACTGGCTGCAAAAGAAAAAGCTGTTCCCGATGGGGTTACCTGTTCACGATACGATAGCGCGTATCATTTCTCGCCTTGATCCCACCCAGTTTCAACATTGCTTCATTTGCTGGGCTCAGGCTGTGCTTGAACGAATTAAGTCTGGGGTCAGTATAAGTGCTATTGCTCGGGAGTTCAGTACGACAAGACAGACTATTCTCAGGGTTAAAGTAGCGAACCTGGATCTTTCTGTTTAAAAAATAGGCTTAACGTGAGATATTTTCCGTTTTCCAAGCGGACCCCTTCTTGAACGTACCAACGAAGGCCGACAATTTGCTAAAGAGTCAGGCGTAAAATTTGGCAGGAAACCACATAAAATCACGGCTCAGGCCAAGTCTATGATCACACAAGATGCATCAATGAAAGAAGTTATATAAAAGACAGGAATATCCAGAGTGACCTATTTTAGGCTGAAAAAAATGGTTTGATTTTGTACAGTGAACTTTTCGAGGGAATTAGTCCCCAGATAACAAATTTTATTTATATGTAACCTAGAATGAACAACCCCGCCGCAAGCGGCGAGGAATATAACCATCAGAGATTTAATATATTTGTTGATAACTATTATTTTTTATTATAGATCTTATATATTTTATAATTGATTTTTGAAATACATATCTTTATATATAGTTAATAATTTTTGATAGTTCCTAATTAATAGGTGTTGTAAGTATTAATCTTTTAGTAAAATTTCTATATTTAATAACAAAAAATCCTAGATTTATTTGCTTTCGTTGAAATAGTAATTAAACAGTAGTGATTTCATTTTTTATTTTTAATAGAATTACTAACAATATAAGAGATAATATTATGGTCCAAACACCTAAAGTCCAACAAAACTTAGCTATTGATTTTCAAGGTACTGATGTTTTTCAAGGATCAAATCTTTTTATAATGGCCACTTATACTGGAGGCACTGATCATAAAGTGGCTGAAACTAATAATATTATACTTAAAGCTGATTCACAAAATACAAATGTAGAAATAACTAAGTATCAGGATAATAAAAGACAACCAATTATTGATGTTAATAAAAATAAGATGGTAGAATATTTTCTCATTAAAGTAAAAAATACTCTTAATGCCCCTAACATTGTATTAACTCTTACAACTGATATTACTGGTTCTATCAGTAAACCTCTTACATATACACAACATCAATATGCGAAACAAGATATAAATCTAAAGTCTTTAATTCCTATAGTTATAGGTAGTACTGTTGTTGAAGATTTTTCTCCAGTAGCTGATGGAACTGACCCTGATAAAGATACTCATCAAAATTTAAATGTATCAATATATCCAAGACTTAAGACTGATGTTCCTATAAAAAATTGTCAGATTCCATTGCACATAGAAGGTATAAAGTATACTCGTTTGTATAATGGAGATACAGAAATTTTTCCTTTCAATAATAATATGTATTATGTTAACACTGATAATAATGGAGATATTAATCTTAGATTTTTTGCAAAAAAAATAACAGATGGTTATATAACAAAAGTAGTTATTTCTAATATTATGGATGATATTACGAGTTCATTACAAAAAAATGCATTATTTATTACAAAAAGTATTAGTCCATCTGATGATCTGGAAGCGCCTATAGTTATAAGTATCGATGGAGATGAAGTTCCTCCTGCAGGATCTAATAAAAATCCCACTTTTGATGCCAGGATACCTAGATCTACAATACTTAATGAAAGTGATTTCATATATGTTATGAGCGATGTAGATAACAAAACATCCATGTTATGTACATCTGATAGATATGGCGATAGAAACATTCAAAATAAACCCTTCAAAATCCCTTATAAGATTTTTACTCCATTTCAATATAACTCTTTATACTACTATCTCATTACGGTTAGAGGAGATGTTTCTAGATCAAAAAATCTAGCTTTTAGAGTAGGTGGAGATTCAAATAGTTATCTGCCACCAAAAGGAAACTTGGAATTACCTGCAATTGTAGATTATTCAGGAGATCCAGTTGACGAATTTTTTGTTTTTGGTGTAACTTCTCTTGGAACAGGAATAACTTGTATTATTCCTGTTGGTGGTAAAAAAGAAGCAAAAGTTGGAGATACTATTGACTGTGTTGTGGAGATAATTACTTATGATCCAGATACGGGAAATCCAATTCCTAAAATTACGAAAACAGCGTCAGTACCTGTAACTAGTGTATCTCATCCTATTAGAATTCCTATTGGATCTAGTCTTTTGACAGGTTTTGGTGTGGATGATGAAGGTAATCCAACATCCTTATATATTTATTATACTGTTAACCAAGAAAAATATTCACAGAATTGGCAAGGATTTCTCGATACAGTTCCATTAGATTCTGATTAATTTTTAATTTATATTTTCATAATCTCTGTTTAGCTCTTTAAACAGGGATTATATAACTAAGTATATTTTAAATCTAACAAGGATATAACTAATGACTAATCCTCTTAAAAAATCCATTAGCCCGCGCTCACAGGATCTATAAGGATGGGCAAAATACATGTCTGCCTCCAGCGCCTTTGCGATTTTTTTATGCTCCCGAAATTCGCCGCCATTATCAAAAGTTATGGTAAAACATTGGTTTTTGTAATCATCCAGCAGAGCGATGATCGCATCGCTTACCACCTCAGCCTCCTTTGACGGCACTTTCTTTATCAGATACATGCGGCTACAGCGCTCCGCAAGCGTCACTATAGCTCCCGTTCCCTGTTTACCCAGTACCAAATCGGCTTCCCAATCACCTAAACGGCTGCGTTCTTCCACTCGCGCCGGCCTGTGTTCTATGGAAACCGCATCCGGGATCGGCGAGCGATTCTGACTATTCCCCTTCCGATAACGCCGTTTAGCTTGCCGAAGACACGTCCAGAGCTTTCCGCCTTGCCTTTTGTTTTCATAGGGATACTGATAAATCCAGGCGTGACTGACAAAGAGGCCATACGTCTTGCCAACCTGACTAATTTGTTCTGAATTCCAGTGTGCCCTCAACCCCATTTCAACATAGATTAGGTACCCGTATCAATATGGCGCTTGGCGGCAGCCCGACAGCGTTCTTCTGTCAGACATTGTGCTGAGCTTGTCAGATATCCGTCAACAACACGATTACACCGGATTTCACGGTAAACCGTGGAACGATGGACGCCGATGAGCTGGGCTATTTCACTGATCGTGTATTTTTTCTCTGACAAAAAGATTGTAATTTGGTATCTTTTACTTTCAGTTAGCTGCTGGTATTTCATGCTTTACACTCGTCTTGCCGGACAGGAAGAAGCAGTTTATCAGTAGCAAACTTCCCGCCAAAATCTCTTTACGAGTGTCGCACTTATTATATGAATTCAGGAAATAGCGCCGGATGATTATAGTCGATATAAGAAACGATATAAATAACACGGACTATTAAACAAAAAATAATATAGACTCAAATCCTAATAACACTCTATATTGCAGTCCAAATAATAACTTACAGGAGAAAATAAGGAAAATTAATAACCAAGATTTAACATTACAAACAAAATAAATGATACAGAATAGTTATCTCAAGAATGAAACGGTTTGCTCACTAAATTAAACAACCTTTAACTATTTTTATAAGGGAGAATGCTGCAAGGTTGCAATGTTAGTCATGTTAATACAACGGTAGGTCCTTCTTGGCGCTAAAATAAATTCAATTAAATCTGTTAAAAAATTGTGGCTTACTTGTTTGTATTATGATTCAACTATAACTTGCGAACGGAATGCATTCATATAATTTTTTATGATAAAATCTGAATATTTAGTAAATTCGAATTTTTATAACCTTCATCCTGCTCAAGAAGATGTGTTTTATGAACAAACACTCCATCAAGGCAGCTCCCTGCACAATATAGGCTGGTATACCCTGATGGAGGGAGAGGTTGATATCGCTATTTTGCAACAGGCATGGGATTTATTATATCAGCATATTGATGCACTACGATTGCATATTTCGATTGATTCGGGTCATAAGGCTATACAATATATTAAAAATAAAAGTGATGCCGGATTGATCACACTTCAGGATTTTTCAATGCAATCTGAACCTGAAGAGAAAGCAAATCGTTGGATACAACAACAAGTCGATACTCCAATCAATTTTCCGGATGAAAATCTATATCAAGCTTCATTGATCTTCATTACCGACAATAAATATTATTTTTTCACTAAATTCCATCATATTATAGTTGATGGATTAAGCTTATTCCGTCTGCATCAATATATTCATCAGTTATACTCGTGCCTTAAAAAGGGGACATCAACAGTCTGGTTATCCGAAATTCCGCAATATTTAGATTCTGCAACCAAAGCAAGAGAGTATTTAAATTCGTCTAATTACGAAGAAGATAATAACTATTGGTGTAATTTTTTAAAAAACAATGAACCTCACCAATTAACACCTTACTATCAGAGTTCAGAGCATAATACCAAAACGATAATATTACCGCTTTCGGTCAAAAAATCCTTATATGGTTTCTGTGAAAAAAACAAAAGTCATCTTAGCTCTGTTTTTTCGAGCCTTGTCGGGATTATGATGTCAGCCCTGACAGGGCAACAAGAGTTAACCTTTAATACCGTTACACACGGAAGAAAGACAAAATCAGAGAAATATACCATCGGAATGCAGGCAAATGTGTATCCGGTACATTGCCGGATTTCTGACAAGATAAGTGTGATAGAGCAAATTAAACAGATAGAATCAGCAATAAAAAGCAGTTACCAACATTGTTCATTCCCTCAATCTCATCTTGCCCGAATAGCCAATAATCAAGGTTTTTTTTTACCCGACATCCTTATAGCTTATGAAAAATTTTCAGATCCTGATTCTGAAATTATTCATGCTCATCATTATCATATACATCCGACAATAAATACTCATCCTGTTACTTTCCGATTAAAGGATTACGGATATGATCAGGAATTAAAAATAACGATTAATTATTTACAGACGTATTTTAGTAATTCAGATGTCAATAATATGCTTGAGCGACTTGAGTGTTTATTTATTGCCCTGATTGATAAACCTTTATCTTTCGTCAATGAACTCCCTATTTTATCAGAACAAGAGCGTCAGACACTGCTGTATGGCCGGAATCCAACCGACTCACGCCATTCACAAAATCACTTTTTGCCACATGAAACTTTGCAGCAACAGTTCGAAACACAGGCGGCAATTACACCAGATAACGTGGCGTTGGTATTTGAGGGAGAAACGCTCACCTACCACCAGCTCAATGAACGGGCGAACCAGCTAGCTTGTGTTATCCGCAAACATTGCCAGCAACAAAATAATGCACCAATGCAAGCAGGTACATTCGTCGCTCTCTATCTTGACCGCAGTCTGGAAATAGTTATCAGTATTCTGGCGGTGCTGAAAGCCGGCGGCGCTTATGTGCCCATTTCACCGGAATATCCAGCCGAACGGGTACAGTTTATTTTGGAAGATACCTGCTCTCCTTGTGTGGTCACTCAGCAGCAGCATTTGATGGCACTGCAAGAGTATACGCAATCATTGGTTGCCCGACCCACATTGATCGCTGCGGATGATGGTTTATTAACGGAAAGCCAGCCTGTAGAAAATCCTGCCCAGATAAACATCCCCACCGATCTTGCTTATGTCATCTATACATCAGGAACAACCGGACAGCCGAAAGGTGTGTTGCAGACTCATCATAATGTTTCACGTTTATTTACTACCACCCAAAGACATTATCAGTTTGATCAGAAGGATACGTGGGTTCTCTACCATACCTATACCTTTGATTTCAGTGTATGGGAACTATGGGGTGCATTACTTTATGGCGGGCGGCTGATTATTCCAACCGTCGAATGCACGAAAGACTTTGTCAGATTCAGTCAGCTCTGTTCGCATCAGAAAGTCACGGTTCTGAACCAAACCCCGGGGGCATTTTATGCCTTTATTAATGCCTCATTGAATATGGATGCTGAATTTCCTTATCTCCGCTATGTGATTTTCGGCGGGGATAAACTCAATCCTGTGCAACTGAAACCTTGGTGGGACAATTATGGCGATCAGTCACCCAGCTTAATCAATATGTATGGGATAACTGAAACCTCTGTCCATGTTACCTATAATCAATTGGCAAAAGACGATCCCACAACGACATCCGTTATTGGCCGACCGTTAGACGACCTGCATGCCTATGTATTGAACAACTCCGGCCATCTTGTACCTATCGGGGCACCGGGTGAACTGTATATCGGTGGTGCCGGACTGGCGCAGGGTTATTTAAACCGACCTGAACTGACCGCAGAACGTTTTGTGGAAAACCCCTTTGCCACCGCAGAAGATAAAGAAAAAGGCCATATCCGCCTGTACAAAACCGGTGATTTGGTGCGCTGGCTACCAGACGGTAATCTGGAATATCTGGGACGCAATGATTTTCAGGTCAAAATCCGTGGTTACCGCATTGAGTTGGGAGAAATTGAAAACGTTCTGGCGTCTCATCCACAAGTAAAACAAGCCGTCGTGATTGACCACGAACATAAAGGGAACAACGTTCTGGCAGCCTATCTGGTAACAGAGTCCACCGATGGCGAACTGTCCGACGAAATATTGATAAGGTATTTATCCGCCCATCTGCCGGAATATATGATACCCGCCAGTTTTACCTCTATTGAATCTATCCCCTTGACACTGAATGGCAAACTCGACCGCCGCGCGCTGCCAGAGCCAGTGTGGGGAAACCAAGACGGTTACATCGCGCCGCGTAATGCTCTGGAAACCGGGCTTTGCGCTATCTGGCAGGATGTTCTGGGACTGGCGCGTATCGGCGTTGACGATAACTTCTTCCGTATCGGGGGTAACTCCCTGATGGCTATGCAGCTTATCGCCGCCATTCGCCGTATATTGGAACGAGAAATTTCACTGGCTCAGGTGTTTGAACTAAAAACCATTGCCAGACTGGCTGCCCATATGGGTGAGCAGATACATACCGTTATTCCCCGTCTTGAGTTGGAATGTTATCCCTTGTCATTTGCCCAAGAGCGAATGCTGTTTATCGAACGTTTTGAACAGGGTGCCAACATCTACCATATTCCCTGTTTGGTACAACTCAATGACAGTATCAATCTGCCATTATTGGAAGATGCCATTAATCGGGTGATTGATCGTCATCCCGTGATGAAAACGGTATATCGCACTCACGACGATGGTCATGAGTATCAACATGTGTTGAATGATCGCCTTACGTTCAGGACACAGCCTTGTCATAACACTGATGTGCTGATGGAAACAGTACACTCTGAACTGCTCACGCCGTTTGATCTGACAACCGAACCAGGTTTGCGCCTGTATCACTATCACGTGATAAATCAGCACTATGTATTGTTCCTGTGGCACCATATCGCCATTGATGGCTGGTCTATTGATATTTTTATGGATGAATTGTCAGAGATCTATCAAGCCCTGTCAGCAGGCCGTGACAGCCGGCTGCCACCGCTGGATATCACTTATGGCGACTATGCCGCATGGCAGCGGGATTATTTACAGGGTGAAATCCGGGAGCGCCAGCTTGCCTATTGGCAGAAAACCCTGACGGGTTATGAACACCTGTCCCTACCTGCCGATCGTCCCCGGCCGATCCATGTTGATTATCAAGGCCGTGACTTTAACTTTACCTTGGGAAGTACACTATCAAACCAGTTAAGGGAACTGGCAAAAGCACAGGAAACCACCCTGTATACCGTGCTGCTCAGTGCTTTTTATGTCACGCTGGCCAAATTGTCCGCACAGGACGACATCGTACTCGGCACGCCGACAGATAACCGCCATCATGCCCAAACCCAGCCCCTGATTGGGATGTTCGTTAACTCACTGGTCTTGAGAGCACAACTCCAGCAGACTGCCAGTGTGGAAACCCTGATTAGACAAATCCACTCAGTCAGTCTTGAAGCCCAAAAGCATCAGGATATTCCGTTTGAGCAATTGGTGGATGCCCTGAAAGTTGAGCGTGATACTTCTCGTCACCCTATTTTTCAGGTGATGTTCGGGTTACAGAACTTCGGAGAAAACCCGCCTGACAGCCGCCTGCCATTCAGTCCGGTTCAGCCTGATACCCTTCTGTACAGTCCGGCCAAGTTTGACCTGAGCCTCTTTATTTCTGATAGGCAAGACAACCTGACTGGCAGCCTCAATTACGCTATCAGCCTGTTTGACGAAGCCACCATCACACGGCTGACCGGTATCTATCAACAAGTGCTGGTAGCATTCGTAACAGACCAGAAACAGGCGCTTTCTGAACTGGACCCCCTATCCGCACAGGAACGCTATACCCTGCTGGACACATGGAACCAAACCGATGCACCTTTCCCGCAGGATAAAACCCTGCAACAACTGTTTGAAGCTCAGGTAGAAAAGACACCGGATAACGCGGCACTGGTATTTGAGGGGGAAACGCTCACCTATCATCAACTCAACGAACGCGTAAACCAATTGGCTTGTGTTATCCGTGAACATTGTCAGCAACGGCCTGATGCACCAATGCAAGCTGATACGCCAATTGCCCTTTATCTTGATCGCAGTCTGGAAATGGTCATCAGTATTCTGGCAGTACTGAAAGCCGGCGGGGCTTATGTGCCCATCTTGCCGGAATATCCACCAGAGCGAGTCAATTTTATTCTGCAAGACATTCAGGCGCTATGTGTCATTTCTCAACAGCGGCACCTGACGACATTGGCATCATACACCCAAGCATTTGCTGAACTCCCCACACTGATAGCAGCAGATGATCAGACAATCACCGCAAGCCAGCCGGTGGAAAATCCGGCGCAGATTAATAAGCCGACCGATCTGGCTTATATCATTTACACCTCCGGAACCACGGGCCAGCCAAAAGGCGTCATGACTGAGCACCGAAATGTCATGCATATGGCTGCGGCACAGGCAAAATTCTTTAATGCGCCAGAGAGAAATAAGGCATTGATGTTTGCCAATTATGTCTTTGATGGTTCTGTTTTCGAATTATTCCCCAGCTTATTTAATGGACTGACGATTTACCTGTGCAGTGAAGAAGAGCGCCGAGTTCCTGCGCTTGTGGAACTCATTCAGCGAGAAAGCATTCAAATTGCCGCATTACCACCCGCTATCCTGAAATTACTGACTGATACTGAATTTCCCTCCTTACAGGTATTGGTGACAGCGGGAGAGTCCCCTGCTTTAGATTTTCTGGAGCATTTTAGCCATAACAGCCAGATATTGAATTCTTATGGCCCGACAGAAGTGACTGTCTGTGCGACCGAAAAGCTGTATCAACGCGGGGATATTGCAACAAATATTGGTCAGGCTATTAGTAACGCCCGCCTCTACGTTCTTGATAGTTATGGCAACCTGTCGCCGATCGGTACACCGGGAGAACTGTATATCGGTGGTGCCGGATTGGCGCGGGGGTATTTAAACCGGCCTGAACTGACTGCGGAGCGTTTTATCGAAAATCCTTTTGCCAATGCAGAAGACAAAGCCAGAGGTTATACCCGTCTGTATAAAACCGGTGATTTGGTGCGCTGGTTGCCAAACGGTGAACTGGAGTATCTGGGACGCAATGATTTTCAGGTCAAAATCCGTGGTTACCGCATTGAGTTGGGGGAAATTGAAAACGTTCTGGCATCTCATTCGCAGGTGAAACAGGCCGTGGTGATTGCCCGTGAACACAAAAGCCATGATGTACTGGCGGCCTATCTGGTAACCGAGGACACAGACAGCGAACTGTCCGATGAAACCCTGATTAAACATCTTTCCGCCCGTTTACCGGAATACATGATCCCCGCCAGCTTTACCTGCATAGCCTCCATCCCCTTAACGCTGAACGGTAAGCTGGATCGCCGCGCCCTGCCGGAGCCAATCTGGGAAAACCAAGACCATTACACCCCGCCCCGCAATGAAATGGAAACCCGGCTTTGTGCCATCTGGCAGGATGTCTTGGGGCTGGAACGTGTTGGCATTGACGATAGTTTTTTCCGGATCGGAGGCAATTCCCTGATCGCCATCAAGCTGACGGCCGCCATTCGCCAGACTCTGGCAACGGAGGTCACACTGGCGCAGTTGTTCGAACTGAAAACCATCGCGGGTCTGATGACCCATATAAATAGAGAACAATCAGGACAACAAGCCTGTACGGTCATTCCTCCTCTGACGACAGAGCATTATCCCCTGTCGTTTGCCCAAGAGCGGATGTTATTTATTGAGCAGTTTGAACAGGGCACCGATGCCTACCATATCCCTTATCTGGTTCAGTTGGATAACGACGCCTGCCTGCCCTTGTTAGAGATCGCCATTAATCAATTGGCTGAACGCCATACTGTGATGAAAATGGTGTACCTCCATCACGATGACGGGCAAATCCACCCGCAGCGGCGGGACAAGCATCTGGTTATCCAGCCGGCGCAACCCTGTGAAGATATTGATATGCTTCTGAACACAGTCCGCGCTGAAATAGCCACCCCGTTTGATCTGACCACCGAACCCAGCCTGCGCCTGCGTCACTATCGGGAAAATAATAAACATTACTTGTTAATGTTGTGGCATCACATCGCCTTTGATGGCTGGTCAGCAGATATTTTTATGGATGAACTGGCGGCGATTTACCAAGCCCTGTCAGCAGGCCGTGACAGCCAACTGTCACCGCTGGATATCTCCTATGGCGACTATGCCGCATGGCAACGGGACTATTTACAGGGTGATATCGGTGAACGCCAGCTTGCCTACTGGCAACAGACGCTGGCGGATTACCAACCGCTGGCCCTACCGACTGATCGCCCCCGACCAAACCATGTTGATTATCAAGGCCGTGATTTCAATTTTACGTTGGAAAATACATTGTCAGACCAGTTAAGGACACTGGCAAAATCGCAGGAAACCACCCTGTATACCGTGTTGCTCAGTGCTTTTTATGTCACGCTGGCCAAATTATCCGGACAGGATGACATTGTACTGGGCACGCCGACGGACAATCGTCATCATGCCCAAACCCAGTCCCTGATTGGCATGTTTGTCAACTCGCTGGCACTGAGAACGCAGCTTCAACAAACCGCCAGTGTGGAAACCCTGATTGGACAGATCCATCAGTTGATTACGGGTGCCAAAGACCATCAGGACATGCCGTTTGAGCAACTGGTTGAAGCACTGGGAATCGAACGTGATACCTCCCGTCATCCGATTTTTCAGGTGATGTTCACCTTACACCATTTTGATGAAAATCAGTTTGATGAAAATCAGTTTGATGAAAACCAGCCAAACAGACTCAATTTGCCATTCAGTCCGGTTGTGTCGGCCGAATCGCTATATAGCCCGGCCAAATTTGATCTGAACCTGATTTTGTCCGGCGGTCAGACCAACATCACCGGTTGCCTGAATTATGCCGTCAGCCTGTTTAACGAAGCCACCATCGTGAGGCTGGCTGATATTTACCAACGGGTGCTGGCCGCCTTCGTAGCAGATCAGCAACAAGCGCTTTATGAACTCGATATTCTTTCCACACAGGAGCGCCACACTCTGTTGCACACGTGGAACCCGATTAACCTTGCCCCATATTCCCAAGACCAGACCCTGCAACAACGATTCGAGACTCAAGTTGCTGCTACACCAGATAACGTGGCACTGGTGTTTGAGGGGGAAACACTGACCTACCGCGCACTTAACGAACGGGCAAATCAGTTGGCTTTAGTGCTCCGTGAAAGCTATCAACAACAGCACCATAAACCGATACCAGTCAATACACTCATCGCCCTGTATCTCGACCGCAGTCTGGAAATGGTCATCAGTATTCTGGCGGTACTGAAAGCCGGCGGGGCCTATGTGCCCATTTCACCGGAGTATCCTTCGGAACGTATCAATTTTATTCTGCAAGATACCCAAACCCCGTGCGTATTGACCCAGCAGCGGTATTTGCCTGTACTGGCAGAATACGCCCAGTCACTGCCTGACCGCCTTGTCCTGATGGCAGTTGATGATCAGACCGTGACCAGCGTCCGGCCCGGAGAGAATACGGTACCAATCAGTGGCGCTGATGATCTGGTGTACATCATCTACACCTCGGGCACGACCGGAAATCCCAAAGGCGTCTTGCAGACCCACCATAATGTGATGCGGTTATTTACTGCCACCCAAGAGCTATATCAATTCAATCATCATGATACTTGGGTGTTGTACCACGCTTATACCTTTGATTTCAGCGTGTGGGAGCTGTGGGGCGCATTACTCTATGGTGGATGCTTAGTCATTCCTACTATTGAATGTACAAAAGATTTCGTTCAGTTCAGCCAGCTATGTTCAGACCAGAAAGTGACTGTACTGAACCAAACCCCGGGGGCATTTTATGCCTTTATTGATACCGCATTGAATACTAACGCGGTATATCCCTGCCTTCGTCTGGTCATTTTTGGCGGCGATAAACTGAATCAGGTTCAGTTACATCCGTGGTGGAACAAGTATGGGGATCACTCTCCCGTTTTGGTCAATATGTATGGGATCACCGAAACCACTGTCCATGTTACCTATAAAAAATTAATCAAAGACGACACAACTGTAGCCTCCAACATTGGCCGGCCGTTAAACGATCTCTCCGCTTATGTGTTGGACAGTTTCGGTCATCTTGTCCCGATTGGTGCCCCCGGGGAGTTGTATGTCGGTGGGGCCGGATTGGCTCCGGGTTATTTAAACCGGCCTGAACTGACTGCGGTGCGTTTTATCGAAAATCCTTTTGCCAACGCAGAAGACAAAGCCAGAGGTTATACCCGTCTGTATAAAACCGGGGATTTGGTGCGCTGGTTGCCAAACGGTGAACTGGAGTATCTGGGACGCAATGATTTTCAGGTTAAGATCCGTGGTTACCGCATTGAGTTGGGAGAGATCGAAAACGCTCTGGCGTCTCATCCGCAGGTGAAACAGGCCGTGGTGATTGCCCGTGAGCGCAAAAATCATCATGTATTGGTGGCCTATCTGGTAACAGAGGACACAGACAGCGAACTGTCCGATGAAACCCTGATTAAGCACCTTTCCGCCCGTTTGCCGGAATACATGATACCCGCCAGCTTTACCCGCATGGCCTCCATCCCCTTAACGCTGAACGGTAAACTGGATCTACGTGCCCTGCCGGAGCCGGTATGGGAAAACCAAGACCATTACATCGCGCCCCGCGATGAACTGGAAACCCGGCTTTGTGCCATCTGGCAGAATGTCTTGGGGCTGGAACGTGTTGGCATTAATGATAATTTCTTCCGGATTGGGGGTAACTCCCTGATCGCCATCAAGCTGACGGCCGCCATTCTCCAGACTCTGGCAACGGAGATTACACTGGCGCAATTGTTTGAAGCGAAAACCATCGCGGGTCTGGTGATCCATATAAATAGAGAACAATCAGGACAACAAGCCTGTACGGTCATTCCTCCTCTGACGACAGAGCACCATCCCCTGTCGTTTGCCCAAGAACGGATGTTATTTATCGAACAATTTGAACAGGGCACCGACGCCTACCATATCCCTTATCTGGTTCAGTTGGATAACGACGCCTGTCTGCCCTTGTTAGAAACCGCCATTAACCAATTGGCTGAGCGCCATACTGTCATACAGATGGTGTACCTCCATCACGATGACGGGCAAATCCACCCGCAACGGCTGGACAGACGTCTGGTCATTCAGCCGGCACAGTCCTGTGAAGATATTGATATGCTTCTGAACACAGTGCGCGCTGAAATAACCACTCCATTTGATCTGACCGCCGAACCCAGCCTGCGCCTGTGCCACTATCAGATCAATGATCAACAAGCCAACGATAAGCATTACTTGTTAATGCTGTGGCATCACATCGCCTTTGATGGCTGGTCAGCAGATATTTTTATGGATGAACTGGCGGCGATTTACCATGCCCTGTCAGCAGGCCGTGACAGCCAACTGCCACCGCTGGATATCTCCTATGGCGACTATGCTGCTTGGCAGCGGAATTATTTACAGGGTGATATCGGGGAACGCCAGCTTGCCTATTGGCAACAGATGCTGGCGGATTACCAACCTCTGGTCTTGCCAACGGATCATCCCCGACCTACTCAGATAAATTATCAAGGCCGTGACTTCAATTTTACGTTGGAAAGGGCATTATCAAGCCAGTTAAAGGAACTGGCAAAATCGCAGGAAACCACCCTGTATACCGTGTTGCTCAGTGCTTTTTATGTCACGCTGGCAAAACTGTCCGGACAAAATGATATCGTATTGGGAACACCTACCGATAACCGCCACCATGCCCAAACCCAGCCCCTGATTGGCATGTTTGTTAACTCACTGGCACTGAGAACACAGCTTCAACAAACTGCCAGTGTGGAAACCCTGATTAGGCAGATCCATCAGTTGATTGTAAGCGCCAAAGACCATCAGGACATGCCGTTTGAGCAACTGGTTGAGGCACTGGGAATCGAACGTGATACCTCCCGTCATCCGATTTTTCAGGTGATGTTCACCTTACACCATTTTGATGAAAATCAGTTTGATGAAAACCAACCGGATAAGCTCAATTTGCCATTCAGTCCGGTGACACTGGAGGGATCTTTATACAGTCCCGCCAAGTTTGACCTGAGTCTGTTTCTGTCCGATGGACAAACCGACATTACGGGTTGCCTGAATTACGCCATCAGCCTGTTTGATGAAGCCACCATCGTGAGACTGGCGGGCATCTATCAACGGGTATTATCCGCCTTCGTGGCAAACCAGCAACAATCGCTGTCCGGGCTTGATATCCTGTCTGCACAGGATCGCCATCTGTTGCATCGCTGGAACCAGACCGATGCGCCTTATCCGCAGGACAAAACCCTGCAACACCTGTTTGAAACTCAGGCAACCCAACGCCCCGACGCCATCGCCGTTATATTTGCAGACCAAAGGATGAGCTATGGCGAACTCAACCGCCGTGCCAACCGTCTGGCTCATCATCTGATTACGCTGGGTGTGCGACCGGATGATCGGGTCGCCATTTGCCTCGAACGCAGCCCGGACATGGTGGTAGGGATACTCGCTATCCTCAAGGCGGGCGGGGCTTACGTACCGCTCGATCCGAGCTATCC
>NZ_VCDP01000006.1:0-141499 GCF_033949345.1 Xenorhabdus littoralis | reverse complement strand
TTTGGTGCTGAAAGGATCGATAACAAATTTCTCTGCCGTCAGTTCCGGTCGATTCAGATAACCACGGGCAACCCCTGCGCCAGCAATGTGAATTTCGCCGCTGACACCGATAGGAACGGGGTGTCCGAGCGCATTCAGAATATAAATGCGGGTATTGGGCAGCGGATAGCCAATCGGAATGTTATCAGTGATATCAGGGTATTGTTTGTTGTCTAATTTCAGTGTCGTCGCAATAACCGTAGTTTCGGTCGGGCCATAGGAGTTGATCCAACGGCAGGATTGCGTTTCCGGCATAGATTGCCAGTTGAGCAGATGACGGAGTTCCGCTTTCTCGCCCCCGACAATCACTGTATGTAAATGTCGGCCGAATCCGCTGCGTCCTGCCGTCATCTCCTGCACCCATTGGTGCCAGAAAGCGGTCGGCATATCGATGATGGTGATTTGCTGCTGATTTAACAGGGCGACAAATTCCTCATCCGGTACGCGGATATGATCAGGGCGCAGAACCAGTGTTGCTCCCGAGGCGAGGGTCGGGAAGATATCCGACACGGAGGTATCAAATGCCACAGTGGCAAATTGCAGGATGCGATCTCCTGACTGTGGTTCACTGGTTTTGTGTTGAACATGGATAAAGTTCACCACATTGCGATGTTCCAGCATGACCCCTTTGGGCTGTCCGGTTGAGCCGGAAGTATAGATGATATAAGCCAGATGATGCGGTTTTAGCCCCATCTGGTGGGTGTCAGGATTGCATTCAGGCTGTTTTGCCACGTTATCCTGATAAGTTGCATTATCCATCAGCCAGACGTTTAAGTCCTGTGTCGGCAAGCGTGACTGTAAATGTTGCCGGGTCAGTAGCAATACCGGTTTGCTGTCTGATAACTGATAGGCCAGTCGGTCGGCCGGATATTCAGGATCGAGCGGAACGTAACCCGCACCCGCCTTAAGGATACCGTACATGCCAACGATCATATCCAGACTGCGCTCAACACAAATCGCGACGCGGTTATCCGGACGAACACCCGCCGCAATCAGGCTGTGTGCCAGTTGGTTGGCGCGGCGATTCAGTTGTGCATAACTTAATTGCGTATCACCAAATATTAACGCAGTGGCATCTGGTGTCCGCTCTGCCTGTTGTTCGAACAGTTGATGAATCAACATATCCTGAGGATAGTCCAAATCAGTGTCGTTAAAATCCACCAATAATTGACTGCGTTCTGCCGATGGCAGGATATCGATTGACTGAATAGCTTGTTCAGGCGCACTTTGCAGTGCCGTCACAATGCCTTGCAACGCAGTATTCACGTAAGCGTTAATGCGTACCGGATTAACTTGCTGGTTGCATTGTGCCGTCAGTTCAAAACCGTCATCAAAATCGTCTACGTCCAGCGACAACGGGTAGTTACTGCGCTCTTCACTTCCCAGTTCCTGAATGCCTTCCCAGGCCGGTGAATCGGATTGCTCATCATCGCGCGGGCTATGGCGGAAATTGAGCAGGCTGTTAAACAGTGGCAGCGATGCCTGAACACGGCTGCAACGTTGGGCTATCGCCAGAGGTGTCTGTTCATGATCCAACAATTCACTCAAGTGCTGATAGGTTTCCTGTACTGCCTGTTTAACCGTACGTCCGTGCAACTGAATACGGACAGGCAGGGTATTGATAAACATACCGAGCACCTGGGAAGCACCAATGCCACCTTGCAATCGACCCAGCAGCACTGTACCGAATACCACATCATCCCGACCACAGCATTGGGCCAATACCTGTGCCCATGCGACATGGAACAGAACCGCTGAACTGATGCCCTGCTGGCGGGCACAATCACGGATCTGCTGTGCCAGTTCGTTATCCAGTGTGAAGATATCCTCCACTATTTCTTTATGCTCATCCTTGTGTCCATCGCGGTTGCCTCCCTGTACATCCAATAATCCAAAGGGGAGTGTCGGCTCTTCCACATCGCCCAGTAATTGCTGGAAATAGGCTTTGTGTACCTCAATCGGTACTTTGCGGATCTGGGCAATAAAATTACGGTAAGGAACGGTGGCGGGCAGATTATCTGCTTCACCCGTGAGCAGTGCCTGTATTTCACTGAAAATGATTTCCAGCGATAAATGGTCACAGACCAGATGGTGATGCAGCAAGCTCAGCCACCACAGTCCGGAGTCGGGGTCTTTGGCAATGTGGCCTGCCAATAACGGGGCTTTGGTGATATCCAGCCGTATTGTGTCCGGGTCGGTGAGACGTTGTAATTGAGATTCCGCACTTTCTTCCGCTGACAGCGTAACCTCCGTAACAGGCAACGGCGCGTGGCGGTAGACAACCTGTACCGGTGTGGGCAACTCCTGCCAGTGGAAAGCGCTGCGTTGAATATCATGTCGGTCAATAACCTGCTGGAGTGCCTGCAAGAAACTATCCAGCCGGACCCGGCTGTCAAAGTTTATGAGGATGTTTTCAAGGTAAGTGTCGCCTTTTTCTTCCAGCAAGTGGTGGAATAAAATACCTTCCTGCAATGGCCCGAGCGGGTAGATATCCTGAATGTTGGCAACGCCTCCCGGTACATGGCCAACAATTTGATCAATCTGCTCCTGTGTCAATTCCACCAGTGGCAGCATATCTGGCGTAATGGCCTGACTATCTGGCTGGATTAAATTAGGCGGTGCAGCCAGTGCATCGGTATCCTGTTCGCTGTTTTTACTCAGGCGGGCACTCATGGCAGCGAGTGTCGGCGCAGAGAATACCGCGCTGACATCAATGGACAGGCCTTGCTGACGCAATTGTTCTATCAGGCTGACGACCAGCAGCGAATGTCCTCCGAGTTCAAAGAAATTGTCGTAGCGTCCGACCTGCGCCAGTCCCAACAGGGATTGCCAGACAGCCGCGAGTTTTTGCTCAGTTTCTCCTTGCGGTGCTTCGTATTCACGGCTGACGGTGGCGGTATGATCGGGTGCGGGCAATGCCTTGCGATCCAGTTTGCCGTTGGCAGAGAGCGGGAAAGCCTCCAGTATGACAAACGCACTGGGCAGCATATATTCCATCAGGCGAGTGCTCAGTTGTTCGCGCAGATTTGCAGGTGTCAGCGTGAAGCCTGTTTTCGGGATCACGTAAGCTATCAGGCGCTTGTCATTCGTTCCCTCTTCACGGGCGATGACGACCGCATCGCGGACGCCCTCACAGGCCGCCAATTGTGTCTCAATTTCCCCTAATTCAATGCGGAAGCCACGGATCTTGACCTGAAAATCATTGCGCCCCAGATATTCAATCATGCCATTCGGCAACCAACGCCCTAAATCACCAGTTTTGTACATACGTGCATCCGTCTGTCCACTAAACGGATCAGTGACAAACTTCTCTGCGGTTAAATCATCCCGGTTCAGATAACCACGGGCAACACCTTCCCCACCGATATGGATTTCACCGCTGACGCCGATAGGAACGGGCTGGCCATGCGTATCCAGAATATAAATACGGGTATTGGGCAGCGGATAACCAATCGGGATCGTGTTTTCGAAATGCAGGGATTCTTTGGCATCCAGCTTCAGTGTCGTGGCAATGACGGTAGTTTCGGTCGGGCCATAGGAGTTAATCCAGCGGCAGGATTGGGTTTCCGGACTGGACAGCCAATTGATTAAATGGCGGTATTCTGCTTTCTCGCCCCCCACAATGATGGTGTGCAGGTCAGGGCTGAAACCACTGCGACCGGCGGTCATTTCCTGTACCCATTGATGCCAGAACGCGGTCGGCATATCCATAATCGTGATTTTTTGTTCGCGCAAGAAATTAACAAAAGTAATATCCGGTATTCTGATATGAGGCGGTCGCAGAACCAGTGTGGCACCGGAGGCCAGCGTCGGGAAAATATCAGACACTGAGGTGTCGAATGCCATAGTCGCGAATTGCAGAATACGATCACCGGACTGAGGCTCGCTGGTTTGGTGTTGGACGTGGATAAAACTCACCACATTATGATGTTCCAGTAACACCCCTTTAGGCATTCCGGTTGAACCGGAAGTGTAGATGATATAGGCCAGATGATGCGGTTCAAGCCCCAGCAGTTTGGCATCAGGGTTTTGTACAGACTGTTCTGCCACGTTATTGCGGTGCGTTTCATCATCCAGTAACCAGACAGACATGTCTTGCATTGCCGGCAGGAGTCCCTGTAAATGCTGTTGAGTCAGCAGCAACACTGGTTTGCTGTCTGACAACTGATAGGCCAGCCGTTCGGCCGGATATTCAGGATCGAGCGGAATATAACCCGCGCCAGCCTTAAGAATACCGTACATGCCGATAATCATATCCAAACCACGATCGACACACAGGGCAACACGATCATCAGGACGGATGCCGGACGCAATGAGCTGGTGAGCCAATTGGTTGGCATGTTGGTTCAGTTCAGCATAACTCAGTTCAGTTTCGCCGAAGACCAGCGCGATGGCATCAGGGGTGCGTTCGACTTGCTGCTCAAACAGTTGGTGGATTAAAACATCTTGCGTGTGAGTGAACGTGCTGTCGTTGAACGTTTCCAGTAATTGGGTGCGTTCTGCCTGTGACAAGATATCGATAGCTTCAATCGCTTGTTCAGGCGCATATTGCAGCGCTGCCACAATCCCTTTCAGCGCCATGTCCATATAGGCATTGATGCGGGCCGGATTAATCTGCTGGCTGCACTGGGCGGTCAGGGCAAATCCGTCATCAAAATCATCCACATCCAGCGACAGCGGGTAATTACTGTGTTCTTCACCTTCCAGTTCCTGAATGCCTTCCCAGGCCGATGAAGTGGATTGTTCATCGGCACGCGGACTATGACGGAAGTTGAGCAGGCTGTTAAACAACGGTAATGGTGCCTGAATGCCGCTGCAACGCTGGGCGACAGCCAGTGGTGCCTGCTCATGTTCCAGAAGTGCGCTTAGCTGCTGATAAGTTTCCTGTACGGCCTGCTTAACCGTTCGTGCCTGTAATTTAACGCGGACAGGCAGGGTATTGATAAACATACCCAGCACTTCGGAAGCGCCGATACCGCCTTGCAGTCGTCCCAGCAGCACTGTACCGAATACCACATCGTCCCGTCCGCTGCATCGCGCCAATACCTGCGCCCATGCCACATGGAACAGCACGGCGGCGCTCATGCCCGACTGACGGGCACAATCGCGCAGATTTTTCGCCAGCGTGCTATCCAGTGTGAAGACATTCTCCACGATTTCATTCAGGCTGCCGCCCTGAACATCCAATAATCCGAAAGGCAGGGTGGGTTCTTCCACGTCACTCAATAACTCGCGGAAATAGGCTTGGTGAACTTCCAACGGCACATTGCGGATCTGGGCAATGAAATTGCGGTAAGGCAGGGGCGTTGGCAGGTTGTCACTCTCACCCAACAGGATCGATTGCACTTCACCGAAGATTATGTCCAGTGAAATGTGGTCACAAACTAAATGGTGGTAGAGCAAGGAGAGCAGCCATTGGCCGGAATCCGGATCTTGGGCGATATGCGCAGCTAACAGTGGCGCTTTGGTAATATCCATCCGAACCACACGAGAATCAGTGAGACGGCGCAATTGAGCTTCGGCGCTCTCTTCTGCTGATTTTCTATCTGCCAGTGTGAGTTCAATAATTGGCAGCGGTGTACGGCGATAGACAACCTGAACGGGTTTAAGCAGTTCTTTCCAGTGCATGGCGCTGCGTAAAATATCGTGCCGGTCGATCACTTGCTGAAGTGCTTGCAGGAAACGATCCAGTCGTGTCCGGCTGTCAAAAACCACTAAATGATTATCCAGATAGAGGTCACCTTCCGTTTCCAGCAAGTGATGGAACAGAATGCCTTCCTGCAAGGGTCCCAGTGGGTAGATATCCTGAATATTGGCAATACCGCCTGTCACGTGGGCAACAATCTGGTCTATCTGGTTTTGTTCCAACTCGGCCAGTGGCAGCATATCTGGCGTGATGGCCTGACTATCCTCACGGATTAGATTAGGCGGAATATCCGGAATGGCGGCAGTCTGGGTGGTATTCTGACTGATAAGGGTGCTCATTGCCGCCAGTGTCGGCGAGGAGAAAACGGCGCTGACATCAAGGGAAAGACCCTGCTGGCGGAGCTGTTCAATCAGGTTGACTACCAGTAATGAATGTCCGCCCAGTTCAAAGAAGTTATCCTGACGCCCGATTTGTTCCAAACTCAGCAGAGATTGCCAGATTGATGCCAGTTTCGGCTCGATATCTCCTTGTGGCGCTTCGTATTCACGGCTGACAATGGCGGTATGGTCAGGAGCAGGCAAGGCTTTGCGCTCCAGCTTGCCGTTGGCGGACATCGGGAAAGCCTCCAGTATCACAAATGCGCTGGGCAGCATATGATCCATTAATCGGGTGCTTAACTGTTCGCGCAGGTGAGACGGGCTGAGAGTGACGCCTGATTGCGGGATCAGGTAAGCAACCAGCCGCTTGTCTCCCAATGTTTCTTCACGGGCGATAACGACCGCATCGCTGACGCCTTCACAGGCGGCCAGTTGTGCCTCAATTTCCCCCAGCTCAATGCGGAAACCGCGGATCTTGACCTGAAAGTCATTGCGTCCCATATACTCAATCATGCCGTTCGGCAGCCAGCGTCCCAAATCGCCGGTTTTATACATGCGGGCATCGGGCTGTTCACTGAATGGGTCAGCGACAAATTTCTCTTTCGTTAAATCGGGGCGATTCAGATAACCCCGGGCAATCCCTGCGCCAGCAATGTGAATTTCGCCGCTGACGCCGATAGGAACGGGCTGATCATGTGCATCCAGAATATAAATGCGGGTATTGGGCAGCGGGTAACCAATCGGAATATCATTGACGATATGTAAAGACTGCTTGTCTTTTATCGTCAATGTCGTGGCGATGACCGTCGCTTCGGTCGGGCCATAGGAGTTGATCCAGCGGCAGGCCCGGGTTTCCGGACTGGACAGCCAATTGATTAAATGACGATATTCTGCTTTTTCCCCACCTACAATAATGGTGTGCAGGTCAGGGCTGAAACCACTGCGACCTGCCGTCATCTCCTGTACCCAGTGATGCCAGAACGCGGTCGGCATATCCATGATCGTGATCTTTTGTTGGCGCAAGAAATTAACAAAAGTGATATCCGGTATTCTGATGTGAGGCGGGCGCAGAACCAGTGTGGCACCGGAGGCAAGGGTCGGGAAAATATCCGACACCGAGGTATCAAATGCGACGGTCGCAAATTGCAGGATGCGATCGCCCGGCTGTGGTTCGCTGGTCTGACGCTGGGCGTGGATAAAATTCACTACATTGCGGTGTTCCAGCATCACCCCTTTGGGCATTCCGGTTGAACCGGAAGTGTAGATAATGTAGGCCAGATGGTGCGGTTGAAGCCCCAGCAGGTGTGCATCAGGATTATCAGTCGGTTGTTGTGCTACGCTGCTCCGGTTCTGTTCATCATCCAGCTGCCAGACATTGATATCCTGTACGGGCAAACGTGCCTGCAAATGCTGTTGGGTCAGCAGTAATACCGGTTTGCTGTCTGATAACTGATAGGCCAATCGGTCAGCGGGGTATTCCGGATCAAGCGGAATATAGCCCGCTCCTGCCTTCAGGATGCCGTACATGCCGATAATCATATCCAGACTGCGGTCGGCGCAGATGGCGACGCGATCATCAGGGCGAACACCGGAGGCGATCAGGTGATGCGCCAGTTGGTTGGCGTGACGATTCAGTTCCGCATAACTCAGTTGGCTATCGCCAAATATTAATGCAATAGCATCAGGTGTCCGTTCCACTTGTTGCTCAAACAGTTGGTGGATAAGCTGCTCTTGTGAGTACGGGAAGGCAGTATCGTTGAAATCCACCAAGACTTGTGCGCGCTGTTGAGGTTGCAGGAGTGGCAAATCTTCCACATGCTGCGAATCATCCCTGACCATCGCCGTCAGTAACGTTTGCAGGTAACCGGCGATGCGCTCAACGCTGGCATGGTCGAACAGGTCGCTGGCATACTCCAAATCACCCACTAAGCCATTTTCAGTGTCATTCATGGAGAGTGACAGGTCGAAATGCGAACTCTCTTCGGTGAGATTGATTTCGCTGATTAGGGTGCCCGGCAGTTCAATACTTTGTTGTCCCGGCGTATTGTCCACTGACATCATAACCTGAAAAATCGGGCTATGGCTGAGGCTGCGCGGCGGTTTCAGGGCCTCGACCAATTGTTCGAAAGGCAGATCCTGATGTGCATACGCTTTTAGGGCATGTTGTCTGATCTGAGCCAACAAATCGCTGACACGTGGGTTATCATCCAACTGAATCCGTAGCGCCAATGTATTGACAAAGAAACCGATCAGCGGCTCCAGTTCGCGATGTTGTCGGTTGGCTACCGGTGTGCCTATCACTAAATCTTTCTGCCCGCTGAGACGGGACAGCAACGTTGCCCATCCTGCCATCAGGGTCATGAATAATGTCGTGCCGTGACGCTGGCTGAGTGCCCGTAATCCGGTACTGACTTCCTGTGGCAGAGCAATACTGACACTTCCTCCTGCATAACTCTGTTTTTCCGGACGTGGCCTGTCGGTGGGAAGTTCCAGAAGCGCGGGTGCGCCCTGCAACGCATCACGCCAGAAATTAATTTGTTTTTCCAGAACTTCTCCCTGTAACCACTGCCGCTGCCAGAGGGAATAGTCGGCATACTGGAGCATCAGGGCAGGCAGGGGATCATCTTGTCCTTCGCTGAATGCGTGGTAAAGGGTGGACAGTTCCTGCATCAGGATATTGAGCGACCAACCATCGGAAATAATGTGATGTTGGGTTAACAGCAGAATATGCTCATTTTCCGTTAATCGCAGGAGTCGCCCCCTGATCAGGGGGCCGTGTTCAAAATCAAATGGCAGGTTGGTTTCACGCTGGGCTATGTCACTGACAGCGATTTGTCGTTCTGTTTCAGGCTGGTGGCTGAGATCTTCAATAACCAGCGAGAAACCCCTCTCTGGCTTGCCAATAATCTGCTGAGTCTGTCCTTCGACCATGCTGATAGTGGTACGCAGAATTTCATGGCGGGCGACAACTTTATCCAGTGCAGTTTGCAGGGCGGTCAGATTCAGATGGCCTTGCAGACGCAGGCCACCCGGAATATGGTACGCTGTCTGCGCGGACGGATCTAACTGTGCCAGAAACCACAAGCGTTGCTGCGCCCAGGACAGAGGCAGTGTCTGTTGATCAGCCGCTCTCGGGACTATCTGGTTTTTTTCCCCGACCTGACTATTCTGGATGCGTTCTTTAATTTTTTTCTGGAGCACCGCTTGTCTTAATTTCAGCAGGGTCTGTTCGTTATTACTCATTTAATTAATTATCTCCATTTAACAGGGCGCGCAGTTCATCTTCAGACAAGCTCTCCAATTCTTTTTGCAGCGATTCGATATCTTCTTGTGCGAAAAAGGTTTCAATTTGTCTTGACGCGATAAGTTCAGCGAGTTCAATAAGTGTTGAATGAGCAAATATGTCTGTGATTGAGACTTCAAGACGGAATTCATCACGCAGCCTTGCCATTAACTGGATGATCGACAGCGAATTTCCACCTAAATCAAAGAAACTGTCATGACGTCCTACCTGTTCCAGTCCCAGAAGCGTTTGCAGAATGATGGCAATCTGCTGTTCGATCTCCCCGTCGGGCGCTTCATATTCACGGCTGGCGATGGCGGCACGATCCGGTGCCGGCAGCGCTTTGCGATCCACTTTGCCGCTGGCGGTCAGAGGGAAAGACTCCAGCATGACAAAGGCGTTGGGGATCATATAGCTGGCTAAATGGATACTTAGCTGTTCACGCAGGTTATTGGCATCAGGCGCTGTATCCGGTGTGGTGTCGGGTTGTGGGATGACATAAGCCACCAACCGTTTATCACCGCCATCTTCTTCGCGAGCCACAACCAGTGCTTCCCTGACACCGGAGCAGGCCAGTAACTGCGCTTCGATTTCGCCCAGTTCAATGCGGAAACCACGGATCTTGACCTGAAAATCATTGCGTCCCAGATACTCAATCGTGCCGTCGGGCAGCCAGCGTCCCAGATCACCGGTTTTGTACATGCGGGCATCGGGTTGTTGGCTGAACGGATTGGCAACAAATTTCTCTGCGGTTAAATCGGGTCGATTCAGATAACCACGGGCAACACCCGTACCCGCAATGTGGATCTCTCCGCTCACACCAAGAGGAACAGGATGGCCGAGCGTGTCCAGAATATAGATTTGGCTATTGGCGTTCGGATGACCAATCGGCATCACACTGTCGAAAGACCCGGTGCTGTTATCCACAATCAGGTTAGTGGCTATTACTGTAGTTTCCGTTGGGCCATAGGTATTTATCCAGCGGCAATGGCGGGTTTCCGGAAGCGCCTGCCAATCTGTCCAGTGGTGGTATTCCGCTTTCTCCCCGCCGACAATGATCGTGTGTAAATGAGGGCTGAAACCCACACGACCCGCTTTCATTTCCTGCACCCAGTGATGCCAGAACGCCGTCGGCAGATCGATAATCGTAATCTTCTGCTCAGTCAGATAATCGACAAATGCCGTATCCGGTACGCGAATATGCGCGGGACGCAGGACAAGTGTTGCCCCTGCCGCCAGCGTTGGGAAAATATCAGACACCGACGTATCAAACGCCACAGTGGCAAATTGCAGGATGCGATCCCCGCGCTGAGGCTGGCTGATTTGATGTTGGGCATGGATAAAGCCCACCACATTGCGGTGTTCAATCATCACACCTTTAGGCTGTCCTGTTGAGCCGGAGGTGTAAATGATATAGGCCAGATGGTGCGGCCGAATCCCCAGCTTCCCGGCGTCAGGATTATGCACAGGTTGTTGTGCCACGCTGTTCCGGTGTGTGTCATTGTCCAGTAACCAGACGGACATGTTCTGTAGCGGCAGGCGGATCTGTAAATGCTGTTGGGTCAGCACCAGCACAGGATTGCTGTCCGATAACTGATAGGCCAGCCGATCGATGGGATATTCGGGATCGAGCGGAACATAGTTTGCCCCGGCCTTGAGAATGCCCAGCATGGCAATAATCATATCCGGACTACGTTCAGTACACAGGGCAACATGATCGTCAGGGCGCACACCAAAGGCAACCAAGTGGTGTGCCAGTTGGTTGGCACGGCGGTTCAGTTCCGCGTAACTCAATTGAGTATCACCAGATTCCAGCGCGATGGCATCAGGTATCTGAGCCGCTTGCTGCTCGAACAATTGATGAATCAGCATATCTTGCTGATAGGCCAGTTCAGTGTCGTTAAAGCCCCGCAATAACTGATCGCGCTCAGCCAATGGCATGATGTCGATCGCTTCAATTAATTCTTTTGATGATTGCTTTAATGAATGTTCTGATTGCAACGCTGACACCATCTCTTTCAGCGCAATTTCCATATAAGCATTCAAACGTGCCGGATTGATTTGCGGACTGCATTGGGCCGTGAGGGCAAATCCGTTATCGAAATCATCGACATCCAGCGCCAGCGGATAGTTGCTGCGTTCTTCGCCACTGAGTATTTCCACACCGTCCCAAATTTGCGCAGTGGATTGCGTTTCGTCACGCGGGCTATGGCGGAAGTTGAGCAGGCTGTTAAACAGCGGAAGCGGAGCCTGAATGCCGCTGCAACGCTGGGCAACCGCCAATGGAGCCTGTTCGTGATCCAGTAATTCACTGAGTTGCTGATAGGTTTCCTGTACGGCCTGCCGGACGGTACGTGCCTGTAAGCGAATGCGGATCGGCAGGGTATTGATAAACATACCGAGCACTTGGGAAGCACCGATACCGCCTTGCAGCCGTCCCAGCAGAACCGTGCCGAATACCACATCGTCCCGTCCGCTGCATCGTGCCAATACCTGCGCCCAGGCGACATGGAACAATACCGCAGCACTTATGCCCTGCTGACGGGCACAGTCACGCAGATTGCGGGCCAAATCGCTGTCCAGAGTGAGAATGTCTTCCGTGATTTCGTTATGGCTATTTTGACTATCTTCATCATGAGTGCCGCCCTGTACGTTGAGCAATCCAAACGGCAGGGTCGGTTCTTCCACATCGCCTAGCAGTTCACGGAAATAAGCCTGATGCACTTCCTGCGGTACGTTGCGGGTCTGGGCGATGAAATTGCGGTAAGGCAGAGGCGCAGGCAGGTTGTCTGTTTCCCCTGAAGCCAGTGTTTTAACTTCATTGAAGATCATCGCCAGAGAAACGTGGTCACAAACTAAATGGTGGTGCAGCAAGGAGAGCAACCATTTTCCCGATTCAGGATCTTGGACAATATGTGCTGCCAGCAACGGAGCTTTGGTGATATCCATCCGTACCGTGCGGGAGTCAGTGAGGCGGCGTAATTGTGCTTCGGCGCTATTTTTCTCAGAGCTTTCCCCTGCGCTTTCCGCTGATTTTTCTACTGACAGGCTTTTTACTGATTTGTCTACTGACAGCGTGAGTTCGGTAACAGGCAGTCGTGCGCGGCGATAGACTACTTGCACAGGCTCCGGCAGCTCTTGCCAGTGGACAGCGCTGCGCAGGATGTCATGTCGGTCAATGACCTGTTGGAATACCTGAAGGAAGCTATCCAGACGTGTCCGGCTGTCGAAAGCCATAAGCTGGCTGTCCAGATAGGTATCGCCTTCTTCTTCCAGCAAGTGGTGGAACAGGATCCCCGCCTGCAAAGGTCCCAGCGGATAGATATCCTGAATATTGGTGATACCTTCAGGAACAAGGCTGACAATTTGGTCGATCTGGTTTTGTGCCAATTCCACCAATGGCAACATGTCTGGCGTAATGGCCTGACTGTCTTCGTGGATCAGATTCGGCGGAATGGTCAGAGCATTGCTATCCTGATCGGCATTATGGTGTAAACGCGCGCTCATCGATGCCAGAGTCGGCGCTGAGAAGACGCTGCTGACATCAAGGGACAGCCCATGCTGACGCAGTTCTTCAATCAGGTTGACGACCAGTAATGAATGTCCGCCCAGTTCAAAGAAGTTATCCTGACGCCCGATTTGTTCCAAACTCAGCAGAGATTGCCAGACCGATGCGAGTGTCTGCTCGGTTTCTCCTTGTGGTGCCTCATATTGACGATTGACGATGGCAGTATGGTCGGGCGCGGGCAGCGCTTTGCGATCCAGTTTACCGTTGGCGGAGAGCGGGAAAGCATCCAGTATCACAAATGCGCTGGGAAGCATGTGTTCCATCAGGCTGGCGCTCAATTGCTCACGCAAATCTGATGGATTGAGTGTCATGCCTGACTGCGGGATCAGGTAGGCGACCAGACGCTTATCACCCGGACCTTCTTCACGGGCAACCACTACGGCATCACTGACACCTTCACAAGCCGCCAATTGCGTCTCAATTTCGCCCAATTCAATACGGAAGCCACGTATTTTGACCTGAAAATCGTTGCGTCCCAGATATTCAATCGTGCCGTTCGGCAGCCAGCGACCCAGATCGCCGGTTTTATACATACGCGCATCCGTTTGTTGGCTAAATTGGCAGAATGGGTCGGTGACAAACTTCTCTGCGGTTAAATCGTCCCGATTCAGGTAACCACGGGCAACGCCTGCGCCAGCAATGTGAATTTCGCCGCTGACGCCGATAGGAACGGGCTGGCCATGTGTATCCAGAATATAAATACGGGTATTGGGCAGCGGATAACCAATCGGGATCGTGCTTTCGGAATGCAGGGATTCTGTGCTGTCCAGCTTCAGCGTTGTGGCAATGACGGTGGTTTCGGTCGGGCCATAGGAGTTAATCCAGCGGCAGGATTGGGTTTCCGGATTGGAGCGCCAATTGATTAAATGGCGGTATTCCGCTTTTTCCCCACCCACAATAATCGTGCGCAGGTCAGGGCTGAAACCACTGCGGCCTGCCGTCATCTCCTGTACCCAGTGATGCCAGAATGCGGTCGGCATATCCATGATTGTGATCTTTTGTTCGCGCAAGAAATTAACAAAAGTGATATCCGGTATTCGGATATGAGGCGGTCGCAGAACCAAAGTGGCACCGGAGGCAAGGGTCGGGAAAATATCCGACACCGACGTATCAAATGCGACGGTCGCAAATTGCAGGATGCGATCGCCCGGTTGTGGCTCACTGGTTTGATGCTGGGCATGGATAAAATTCACCACATTCCGGTGTTCCAGCATCACCCCTTTGGGCTGTCCGGTTGAGCCGGAAGTATAAATAATGTAGGCCAGATGGTGTGGCCGGAGTCCCATTTGGCGGGCATCAGGATTATGGTTCGGTTGCTGTGCCAGCGTGTTGCGCTGGTTTTCATCGTCCAGCAACAAGATTGGTATGTCTTGTATGGGCAGCCTGTCCTGTAAATGATGCTGGGTCAGCAATAATGCGGGTTTGCTGTCTGTTAACTGATAGACCAGTCGTTCTGTGGGATATTCCGGATCAAGCGGAATATAGCCCGCTCCTGCCTTAAGTATCCCGTACATGCCGATAATCATGTCCAGACTGCGGTCGGCACAGATAGCGATACGGTCATCAGGACGTACACCAGAAGAAATCAGATAATGTGCCAATTGGTTGGCACGATGGTTCAGTTCCGCATAACTCAGTTTATTTTCACCAAGCTTTTCACCAAACAGCAGGGCAGTGGCATCGGGAGTCCGTTCTGCCTGTTGCTCAAATAGCTGGTGAATCAGCATTTCCTGCGGATAACTCAGTGCCGTATCGTTGAAATCCATCAACAACTGGCTGCGTTGTTGTGGTTGCAGCAGCGGTAATTCTTCCACCCGCAATGAATCATCCTCCGCCATTGCTTTCAGCAGGGTTTGCAGGTAGCTGGCGAAGCGTTCAATACTGGCACGATCAAACAAATCACTGGCATATTCCAATTCACCGATTAAACCTCTGTCGGTGTCATTCATGGACAGGGACAGGTCGAAATGAGTACTTTTCCGGATCGATGGCAATTCATCCAGCACGACATCGGCCAGCTCAAGAGTGCGCTGTATCGGCGTGTTATCCAACGCGAGCATCACCTGAAAGATGGGGCTGTGGCTCAGGCTGCGCGGAGGTTGCAGGGCTTCGACCAGTTGCTCGAACGGCAAATCCTGATGCACATAGGCTGCCAGGGCATGGGCTTTCACTTGTGCCAATAACGTGCTGACCGTGGGGTTTTCATCCAATTTAACCCTGAGCGCCATCGTATTGGTGAAGAAGCCGATTAATGGCTCTAATTCGCTGTGCTGTCGGTTAGCGACGGGCGTTCCAATAACGATATCCTGTTGACCACTGAGACGGGAAAGCAGGACTGACCAAGCCGCCATTAACGTCATAAACAGTGTGGAGCCATGTCGTTGGCTCAGGGCTTTTAAGCTGTCACTTAATTCAGGGGAGAGACTGAACGACACTTGATCCCCGCGATAACTCTGCACCGCAGGACGGATTCTGTCTGTCGGCAGTTCCAGTAATGCGGGTGCGCCTTGCAACGCATCACGCCAGAAATTCACCTGTTCTTCCAGAACGTCACCCTGCAACCACTGTCTTTGCCAGAGGGCATAGTCGGCATACTGGATTGTCAGCGCGGGAAGCGGATCGTCTTGTCCCTGATGGAAAGCATGATAAAGGGTGGTCAGTTCATACATTAATACATTCAGTGACCAGCCATCTGAAATCATGTGGTGTTGGGTCAGCAGCATCACATGTTCGTCGTCAGCCAGTTTCAGCAATTGACCACGGATTAATGGCTCCAGTGCAAAATCAAAGGGATGATTGGCTTCAAATCGGGTGGCATCATCAACAGCCGTCTGTTTTTCTGCTTCCGTTAACTGGCGAAGATCTTTGAACGTCAGGGCGAAACCACAATCAGCATCGGCAATGACTTGCCGGGCATGACCTTCCACCACCTTGATGGTGGTGCGCAGGATCTCATGACGGGCGACAATTCTGTCCAGCGTAGCTTGCAGGACATTCTGGTTCAGGTGGCCTGTCAGACGCAGCCCGCCAGAGATGTTATATGCCGTCTGGGCAGCGGGATCTAATTGCGCGAGGAACCACAAGCGTTGCTGCGCCCATGATAGCGGGAGGGCTTGTTGTCGGCTGGCGGGGAGGATTATCTGTTGTGCTGACTGATTGGCTGTGTCCAGCGATTGGGCCAGATCTGACAGGATCGGACGGGCGAACAGCTCCTGCAAGTCCACTTTGATGTTAAGGATGTTGCGTAAACGGGAAGCCATCTGTACGGTCAGTAACGAATGTCCGCCCAATTCAAAGAAATTGTCGTGGCGTCCCACTTGTTCCAGTCCCAGCAGGGATTGCCAGACTTCCGCCAGTTTTTGCTCGATTTCACCCTGAGGCGCTTCGTATTCACGACTGGCAATGGCTGTACGATCCGGCACAGGCAAGGCTTTACGATCCAATTTGCCACTTCCGGTCAGCGGAAATACGTCCAGAATAACAAAGGCGCTGGGGATCATGTGCTCCATCAGGTAAGTGCCCAGTTGTTCACGCAGTTGAGTCGGTTTCAGCGTGACATCAGGTTGTGGTATCAGATAGGCCACTAAACGTTTATCGCCGCTCTCTTCCTCACGGGCAATGACAATCGCATCCCTGACGCCTTCACAAGCCGCCAGCTGTGCTTCGATTTCGCCCAGTTCAATGCGGAAACCGCGCAGTTTGACCTGAAAATCATTGCGTCCCAGATATTCAATGGTGCCATTTGGCAGCCAGCGACCCAAATCGCCACTTTTATACATGCGGGCACCGACAAGCTTGCTGAACGGGTCGGCAACAAATTTCTCCGCCGTTAAATCGTCCCGATTCAGATAACCACGGGCAACACCGGCACCGCCGATGTGGATCTCTCCGCTGACACCGACAGGAACAGGCTGGCCAGAGGTATCCAGAATATAAATTTGGCTATTGGCGTTCGGGTAACCAATCGGAATAGAACCTGTGGTGTGGAATGAATCTTTGTCATTCAGGATCAGGTTCGTTGCCGTAATGGTAGTTTCAGTCGGGCCATAGGAGTTGATCCAGAGGCAGGATTGCGTATCAGGCAATGATTGCCAATCGACCAAGTGACGGTATTCTGCTTTTTCCCCGCCGACAATAACGGTATTCAGGCAGGGGCTGAAACCCACACGACCCGCTTTCATTTCCTGTACCCATTGATGCCAGAAGGCGGTTGGCACATCCATGATGGTGATTTTTTTCTGATTCAGAAAATCAATGAATTCCGTATCCGGTACGCGGATATGGGCAGGACGCAGGACAAGCGTTGCTCCGGCAGCCAGTGTGGGGAAAATATCAGACACTGAAGTATCAAATGCCATTGTGGCAAATTGCAGAATATGATCTTCGGGCCGGGGATGGCTGATCTGATATTGGGCGTGGATAAAACTGACCACATTGCGGTGTTCAAGCATAACCCCTTTCGGCAAACCCGTTGAGCCAGAGGTATAAATGATATAGGCCAGATGGTGTGGCATCAGTCCCAGTTGACTGGCGTCAGGATTATGTGTCGGTTGCTGTGTCAGCGTATTTTGATGCTCCTCACCATCCAGTAGCCAGACCGGAACGTCCGTTGCGGGTAAATCAGCCTGTAAATGCTGCTGGGTCAGCAGCAACATGGGTGTGCTGTCTGATAATTGGTAGGCCAAACGTTCAGCGGGATATTCCGGATCTAATGGAATATAGCCAGCGCCTGATTTGAGGATGCCCAACATGCCGATAATCATATCCAGACTGCGTTCGACACACAGGGCAACGTGAGCATCAGGCCGTATGCCAAATTCAATCAGGCGGTGTGCCAATTGGTTGGCACGTTGATTCAGCTCGGCATAACTCAGCTGGGTATCCTGATAAACCAGGGCCACCGCATCGGGCATTGCTTCGGCCTGCTGTTCAAATAGCTGGTGGATCAGCTTATCTTGCGGATAATCCAGTGCCGTGCCATTAAAATCCACCAGCAATTGCTCGCGCTGTTGTGGGGTCATCAACGGGAGTTCGGTCACTCGCCGGGCATCATCTGCCACCATTGCTGCCAGTAGGGTGTACAAGTGACCAGCCGTGCGTTCAATGGTCGCGTGATTGAACAGATCACAGGCGTATTCCAGATCACCCGTCACACCATTTTCGGTTTCATTCAGCGTCAATGTCAGGTCGAAGTAAGAACTGTCCCTGATTAACGGGCGTTCATCCAGCATTAATCCCGGCAGCTCGAAATGCCGTTGTCCCGGTGTATTGTCTGTTGACAGCATGACCTGAAAAATTGGGCTATGACTCAGGCTGCGCGGTGGTTTCAGGGTTTCGACCAACTGTTCAAAGGGCAGATCCTGATGGGCGTAGGCATTGATCGCCTGTTCTTTCACCTGTGCCAAAAGTTCGCTGACTGTGGGGTTATTGTGCAGTTGTACCCGCATCGCTAATGTATTGACAAAGAAACCGATCAGCGGGGCCAATTCAGGTTGTTGGCGATTGGCGACGGGAGTACCGATGACAATATCGTCCTGACCGCTGATGCGGGATAACAACGTGGCCCATCCGGCCAATAAAGTCATAAATAAGGTTGTGCCGTGGCGCTGGCTCAGATCTTTTAACCCTGCGTGTAATGCCGGAGGCAGGACAAGTTCAACACGTCCGCCAGTATAACTTTGCTTTGTCGGGCGCGGTCGATCGGTGGGTAATTCCAGAAGTGTGGGGGCATCCTGCAAGGTCTTGCGCCAGAAATCGACCTGTTTTTCCAGCATTTCGCCCTGTAACCAATTTTTTTGCCAGAGAACATAGTCAGCATACTGGATTGCCAGTGCTGGCATCGGGTCTGGCTGTCCCTGGCTGAATGCCTGATAAAGCGTAGACAGTTCGTGCATCAGCAGGCTGACTGACCAGCCATCGGAGACAATATGATGCTGGGTCAACAGCAGGATATGCTGATCTTCTGCCAGTTTCAGCAATCGCCCCCGCGCCAGAGGGCCATTAACAAAATCAAAGGGATGATTGGCCTCAAGATAGGCTGCTTTTTCAATCACCTCCTGCTTTTCTGCCGGAGTGAGTTTTTCTGTAGAAAATAGCTGGCTGAAATCCTCTTTTGTCAGAGAAAAACCACAGTCCGGGCTATCAATGACTTGCTGTGCTTCGTCTTCTACCGTCACGATTGTTGTACGCATCATTTCATGGCGGGCCACGATACAATCCAGGGCAGCTTGCAGGGCATCCAGATTCAGTCTGCCTTGTAGATTCAAACCTGCTGACATGTGATACGCCGTCTGTGCAGCAGGATCTAATTGGGCGAGGAACCACAAACGTTGCTGTGCCCATGATAATGGCACACCCTTATCGCGTACCTGAGGCATGATCTCTGTTTTTTGAGTAGACTGGCGGGCCAGTTTCGCTGATCTGGCTAACTCAAGTAGTCTTCTGCGTTCAGCTAATGGTAGAGACGAAAGCTCATTATTGTTCATTTTTTTATCACCATCCAAAACAAATAAAGTAAGACTTAATTCATTGATTTATAAATGTCTTTAAGAGAGTCCGGATCAAATTGCAGCAATAGGGAATCGATAATGCATTCTTCAAGTTGGTAGAGGGCCGGATGTGAAAACAGTTGATGAATGGATAACTCAACATCAAATGTATCTTTGATCTGCGCCTGTAGCTGTAGTACCAACAGAGAATGGCCGCCCAATTCGAAGAAATTGTCATAACGGCTTATCCGATCTAATCCCAACAACGCCTGCCAGATAGCAGCCAGTTGCTCTTCGGTTTCACCTTCCGGAGCGACATATTCGTTGGTTGTGAAGGCTGAGTGATCGGGAGCAGGCAGGGCTTTGCGATCAAGTTTGCCATTCGGGGAAAGAGGGAAAGCCTCCATCATCACAAAGGCACTCGGTATCATGTAATCGGCGAGATGTTTGCTCAATTGTTCGCGCAGTCGGGAGATACTTGGTGTGCAATCTTTGTCGGGGATCAGATACGCGACCAAACGTTTGTCTCCGGCTTCATTTTCACGGGCAATAACGACGGCTTCCCGGATATCGGCGCAGTCGGTCAGGCGGGTTTCAATCTCGCCCAATTCAATGCGTAACCCTCGGATTTTGACCTGAAAATCATTGCGTCCCAGATAGGCGATGCTGCCATCAGGTAACCAGCGTCCCAGATCGCCGGTTTTATACAGGCGGGCTTCCGGATCAGTACTGAACGGGTCAGCAATAAAACGCTCTGCGGTCAATTCCGGCAAGTTCAGATAACCACGGGCGACACCCACACCCCCGATATGAATTTCACCCGCAAGTCCTATTGGCACAGGTTCTCCGTCGGGATCGAGAATATAGATTTGGATATTGGTGATAGGGCGTCCAATCGGAACCTGTCCGGTATAACGATCCGGAACACATTGCCAGGCGGTAACATCAATCGCGGCTTCGGTTGGCCCATATAAGTTATGCAGTTCACTGTGAGGGAAATGAGTCAGACACTGCTGTTGTAAAGCATAGGGCAGGGCTTCCCCGCTGCATAAAATCTGGCGTAAGGAAGGGCAGCTATTTGCCGGGATATAATGAAGGAAACTTTGTAGCATGGAAGGCACAAAATGGAGCGTCGTAATGCCACGCGTTTCAATTTCTTCCCGTAAATATTCTGGTTCCTTGTGACCGCCGGGACGGGCCATCACTAATTGCGCACCAAACATCAGGGGCAGGAAAAACTCCCAGACCGAAACGTCAAAACTGAATGGGGTTTTTTGCAAGACCCGATCCTGAGGGGTTAACTGGTAGGTATCCTGCGCCCAAAGCAAACGGTTGACGACACCACGGTGCTCATTCATTACCCCTTTGGGCATCCCGGTCGAGCCGGACGTATAGAGCACATAGGCCAGATGGCGGGATGTCAGCCCTAAATGGGAGGCATCAGAGTTATCGTCGGATTGGCGGGCGATATCGGCCTGAACGGTTGGACTATCCAAATCCCAAATGGGAACTGCCGTGACAGGCAACTGCTCTTGTAAGCCATGATGAGTCAGCACGATCACGGGTTCACTGTCTGACAGAATGTAAGCGAGTCTGTCGGTGGGATATTCAGGATCGAGTGGCACATAAGCAGCCCCCGCCTTTAACGTACCCAGCAGGCCAACAACCATATCCAGACTGCGTTCCATGCAAATGGCGACCCGATCATCCGGGTGAACACCCGCGTTGATCAGCGCATGAGCCAGTTGGTTAGCCTGTTGATTCAATTCCGCATAACTGAGCTGTGTATTGCCACAAATCAGTGCTGTTGCATCGGGACTGCGTTCTGCCTGTTGCTCAATGAATTGGTGGATCAGTGCGTGTTGCGGGAAAGGTTTAGCGGTATTGTTGAAATCATGAATGACTTGCTGGCGAGCCTGTTTATCCATCAATGGCAAACGATTAACCGTCTGTTGCTCGTCATCTGCCATTGCCTCCAGCACTGTCAGAAGATTTTGCATGAGCTGCGAGATGAATTCAGTATCAAATATCGTGGTATCGTAATAAAAGGAGAACCGGAACTGGTCATCCGCCTCCAACATATTAACCATTAATGGAACGAGTACATCACCGTTGAAAGGGTAAGGGAAAGGTCGTAATTCGGCATTACCCCACTGTATTTTCACACTATCATCTTCCGCCATCCAGAGTGCTGGCAGCTCACCAATATATCTGGCCTTTTGGAAAATCATGACAGTCTGGTAAATGGGATGAACATCTGTATTGCGTTGCAATTGCAGTTGTTCCAGCACTTTGGTAAAGGGATATTTTTGGTTTTCAATACCCTGCCGGACCGTTTTAATCGCCTGCTTGATGTGCTCCCGCACCGTCATATCGCCGTTTATCTGGCTGCGCAAGGCGACGGGATTGATAAACTCACCGACCAATTTTCCCCAATTGGCGCGGGCTCGTCCCGGCATAATCGTACCGATAATGATGTCATCCTGTTCGGTATAGCGATTCAGCAGAATCTGATAGGCGGCCAGAAAGAGGGAAAACAGACTGTTATCATATGTTGCGGCCAGAGCTTGCAGTTTATGGACCAGAGGCTTGGGTACTTGTTTATATAAAGAGGTTTTACCTGTTGCAGGCGTGGCGCTATTTTTAGGCGGCCACTGAGATATGGCTAAATTACCTGACAACTTCTCCTGCCAAAATTGTTGCTGTTTTTTTGCCCTGCTGCTTTTTAGCCATTCTTGTTGCCATTCTACGTAATCGCTGAAACTATTTTCTGGAGCAGGTTCCAGTGGTTTCCCAGAAAGCAGGTCATCAAGTTCACCCAACAGTATCCAATAAGACCAGCCATCGACGACCAGATGATCAAATGCCAGCACTATTATGTTTTCTTGTTGATCACATTGATACCAGCAGGCATACAGCCGGAGTGGAGCCTCCAGATCAAGAAGATGCCAGCAGTCCTCCCGGACACGCTGTTCAAGGGTTTCTTCACTGAGATGTCGGGCATCATGTACTGTGAGTGTGATTTTAGAACTGTCTGCGATGGAATAGCTCAGTTCTCCATTATGGAGCCTGAAACTTGCCCGCAGCATCGGGTGTCTTTGCACTAATTTATTGAGAGCTTCCTCTAATCGTTCTATCGTCATGCCTTTAATTCGGGCACAAAATACACTATTATTTTGACCACGTTTGGCAGGGTCAATTTGATATTGAAACCAGCGGCTACTTTGCGCTTTTGATAAAGGGAATGATTTCAATTTCTCAGGGTAATTCATTCTATAACTCCCTTTTTATGGGTACATTAAAAATAAAAACTGATCACACTAAAAATCACACTTTGATTAAAACTGACAAAAAAATAGCTGCCTGAAATAGACTGTGGGTCTATTTCTGTCAGAAAGTTCGTTGTTGTAAAAATAACCTTACACCCAGAGCAAATGCCATAAAAATAGCTGACCATTCTGATAAAAAAGAACAGTCCTTATTTTTAAATAGATTGCCCAATCTCTTTTAGTTTCCTAAAGAAATTATGTTTTTTATGTCATTAGATAATCTTACATTAAAATACTTTAATCCACATTTTTAATAAGGTATTTCTAATGTATCTAATTTTATTATAGACCTGTCGTCTTTCAGTCAGCATTTTGGTGAATTTGCGTTCATGTTTTCATTTAAAATATTTTTGATAAAAAAAGTGAAACAAGAGCCTATTTTATTAGGCTCTTTGTCATGATCTTTATTTCACTTTTTATGTTTTATTGTTATTTTTTAATAAGCTAATGGATTTTGTTACTTATTTCCTTAATATGTCCATCTTCCAGTTTAATAATGCGGTCAGCAACATCAAAATAAGCATCATCATGGCTGATAATGATGACCGTTTTACCTTCGGCTTTTAATTCAGGCAGGAGCTCAGTATAGAATAAGCGTTTGAATACGGGATCTTGGTCGGCTGCCCACTCATCAAACAGATAAATAGGACGGTCTTCTAAATAAGCTGAGACTAAAGCCAGACGTTTCCGTTGACCTGCGGAAAGATTGGTGGTGGAAAAACCGCCATCAACAATTTTAACTTTGTGCGCCATATTTAATGCTTCAATATAATGTGTTGCTTTTTCGGTAACATCGGCACCACTGGTGAGCAATTGTTCGAAGAGATGATAATCGGAAAAAACAGCGCCAAAGTGTTGACGGTAATGCTCATTATTTGCGGAAGTCACTTCCACGCCATTTAGCAGGACAGAGCCGGATTCTTGTTCAAACAAGCCGACAAGCAACATGGCGAGTGTTGTTTTTCCGCTGCCGTTACCACCAACGATGAAAATAATTTCACTCTGCGATATTTTGAGACTCAATGGGCCAAGTGCGAACTGTCGGTCTTCTTTATCCGTTGTGTAATGGTGAACGACATCTTTCAGCTCAAGCTCCATCGGCTGCTTGTTATCGAATGGATTGGGACCTTCAACCTGCTCAGAGATTGCTTCCTCCAGTTCATCGTCAAGGCGGCGCATTTTATTCAATGAAACTTCCGCTTCCCTCAGCTCTGGGATTGCACCGATAACTTCGCTGATGGGGCCTGATAAGAAAAGAACAAGCAGTGACACTGTAAATAGCGTTGACGGCTCTTGGGGAAACCAAATCGGAACAATGAAAACAATGATACCAATCGTAATATAGAAAGTGACCGAACTGGCATTAATGAGCCATGCATAGGTGGAGTTCGTCTTAATACAGATTTCCTGAAATACTTTGGCTGCCGGGGCAATCACTTTCCCGACAAAAAGATTACCTTTTTGTTTATTGAGTTGCAGCTCTTTGCTGCCATCGATCAGGCTCTGGAAATTAAGGTATATTTTATCCACTTGGTCACGCATCAATGCCATCAGGCGTAATGGATATTTTTCCCAGACATAAAACAGATACATAGAAGTCAGGCTTAACACAGCAAGAATGGCAAACAGTTCCCAGGATATCCAGGCTAAATAACCAAAACAGGCCATGATTAAAGTCACATTGCCAAAAACACTGGGTGCCAGCATAAAGGAATGTACGAAGACATCAACGTCTTTGGTTAACACTGCCAATAAGCCGTGTCGTCCAAGTTTATGCAGTTTTTTGAGTGGAGCACGCAGAATTTTATTACTCAAACTCAGACGCAATGAATAAATCGTGGCTTGAGCTAAATGAGATAATGTAATTTCTGATACAGTTTTTGTAATAAAAAAAAGAAAACAAATGCCAAAAAAACTCACCAGGAAGGTTGTCAGGTTGATTTGCTCTGTAACTCCCTGACTGATCATTCCCACTATCGAAGCACCGGCAAACCCACTAATTAATGCGCTTATTGTCGATACAAGCAGTAGCACCCAAGATTGACGATATAAATAAGCTATTAGAGTCATAAAAAAGCCATTGTCGAAGGTTATAATTAATATGAAAATTCATATATCTATCTACTCAATCTATTATGGTTGTTTTTTTCTTATCAAACTGCAAGCGTGATTTATAGCATGGCAATATTAATAAATATAACTGTGATAACAATAGATTTTGATGTAAATGGTAACTTTAGGTTACCTTATATAACTTATAACTATTTGAATATAATATTGTATTCAAATGTGGTGTTGTAAAGTGATGCTGTAATGTTTCAATTTGAAATCACTACACGATACATTAAATTTAAAAGTGACAGTTATGTTAAGAGAGTAAATGTGTTTATCTCTTCTTTATTATTTTGTTAATGAAACCTTGATGTATGCGGATCGGGTTTTTAATGAATTTATATTCTGACTATTTTAATTAAAAATATAAATTTCTGATAAATTGAAAATATTTTAAATAACGTTCCTGTTTTTTCAGGCAGAGAAGATTATAGGCAGAGAAGATTATAAATAGTATTATGATGCCAATAGTGATGAATCTGATTCTTTAATGAAATCTTTTATGGCAAAGACTCAGTGCATCAACTTTGCACTCTTCCTGAGATAATCGGATTTTCTGGTTTTTTCGTCAGACTGGCTGATGATGAGTTGTTACAAGCTCTGCTTCTGGGAATTTGTTCTCCTGCATCCGGAAATTCATTGGGTATAAAATGCGCGGAACAGGATTACTTGACGGTTTTGATCAAGATCCTCGATTAAAGATTGTAGTCACAAACGAAATAGAAAATCTGAAGCCAGTCTCTGCCTACTTTTATTCATGTTTAATGTATTTAATACATTGATATTAAACAATAACTTAACGTCTTGGGGTGAAAATCGTTAATTGCAAACATATTTTTTAGATCATGGACATAAACTGCAATCATGATTTATGAATAATTATCAGACACTACTGACTCATTTCCATTATCTTCAATTCAATATCTCTTTTTATTTATTTTTTTATGCATAAATGGTGCATAAATTTAGGATAAAGACATTTTTATAATTTGTGAAAAACATCATAAAAGTAAATCAGGTGTGATTTTATTGTATTGACTTTGTTAAAACTCAAAGGGATTATGAGGTTAATTACTAATCAAAGCGGATAAGGAAGATATTGAGATAATGTCATTGGATATGAGTCCGAATAATGAATAGATAATTTAAATGAATCTATTAATTAAAAATTACATTCAATGATATATGAATTTATTTTCCTTTTTATGACCTGTTTATTTTTATTTGAGGAAAAAAAATGCCGAACACCATTAAAAGAAATTGGTTTGATCAGTACATGGTTCCCTGTTTTTCGCCCGCGAATTTTATCCCGGTTAAGGGTAAAGGCTCTCGTGTCTGGGATCAGGAAGGGAAGGAGTATGTTGATTTTGCTGGCGGAATTGCTGTTAATTCATTAGGTCATGCCAATGATGAATTAAAAAATGCATTAAGTATCCAAATGGACGATATCTGGCACATTGGTAACGGTTATACCAATGAACCGGTTTTGAAATTGGCAAAATCTCTGGTTGAAAATACTTTTGCCGATAAGGTTTTTTTCTGTAATTCCGGTGCCGAGGCAAATGAAGCTGCATTAAAAATTGCCAGAAAGTATGCTTTGGATAAATATGGTCGCCATAAAAACGAAATTATTTCATTCGAAAACTCCTTCCACGGTAGAACATTATTTACTGTGACTGTCGGTGGTCAACCTAAGTACTCTCAGGATTTTGCCCCGCTGCCACAACAAATTAACCATCTTCCCTATAACGATATTGCCGCCATTCAAGCCCATATTTCAGACAAAACCTGCGCCGTGATCGTTGAACCGATTATTGGTGAAGGTGGTGTGATCCCGGCGGATCCGGCATTTCTGAAAGCATTGCGGGAATTGTGCGACCAGCATAATGCATTGCTGATTTTTGATGAGATCCAAACCGGCATCGGACGCACCGGGTATTTGTATGCCTATGAGGAAACCGGCGTAGAACCCGATATTTTAACCAGTGCCAAAGGGCTGGGTGGCGGCTTCCCGATTGGGGCAATGCTGGTCAGGCAACATGTCGCAGAAGCTTTCCAGCCGGGATCGCATGGTACAACATTTGGCGGAAATCCACTGGCGGCGGCGGTTGCCCATAAAGTTGTCGATTTGGTGAACCAACAGGAGTTTCTGGCTGGGGTACAAGCGCGCCACCATGAATTTATTCAGCGAATGACCGCACTGAACCAACGCTATCAGGTATTCAGTGAATTACGTGGCAAAGGGTTATTGCTGGGCGCAGAACTGGATAAAAAATATCAGGGCAAGGCAAAAACCCTGACCAATATTGCTGCGGAAGAAGGACTGATCGCCCTGATTGCCGGTCCTGATGTGTTGCGTTTTGCTCCTGCGTTAAATATCGAACCGCAGGATATCAATGACGGTTTCATCCGCCTTGAAAACGCCCTCAAGCGATTTGTTCAGGAATAAAGCCGATTTGAGGTGATATCATGATGCTATTTAGACCCGTTCAACATGAAGATTTAGGGGATATCCTCAATCTTTCGTCCCGTGCTGGTGTTGGCCTGACAACATTACCAAACAATCCGGAATATCTGGAAGCACGGATTTCACGCAGCATTGATTCTTTCAACGATGCAAGGGGGCGAGCACAGCAAGGTTTTTTATTTACCTTGGAGGACACGGAAAAGCATCGTGCTGTTGGTGTTAGTGCGTTGGAAGTTTCAGTCGGATTGGAAGAACCTTTCTACAATTTCCGCGTGCAAAAATCAGTGCACGCTTCCCGTGAATTAGGAGTTTACAACACATTTTCAACGCTGACTGTCGGGCAGGATTATACCGGATGCAGTGAATTGTGTACCTTGTTCCTTGATCCTGAATATCAAAAAGGGCGTAATGGTATTTTCCTTTCCAGAAGTCGTTTTTTGTTTATCTCTGCATTCAGGCATCTTTTCTCAAAAACCATTTTCGCAGAAATGCGTGGGGTTACGACCAGGCAGGGGGAGTCCCCATTCTGGAATGCACTCGGACAACATTTTTTCAATGTTCCCTTTGCTGAAGCCGACTATCTGACTGTTACCGGCTCCAAAACGTTTATCGCAGAATTAATGCCATTCCATCCGATTTATGTCCCTTTGCTGCCGGAAGAGGCGCGTCAGGCTATCGGTCAGGTGCATGAAAATACCCTGCCCGCTCGCGCTATTCTGGAAAAAGAAGGGTTCGCTTATCACGATGCGGTCGATATTTTTGACGCAGGCGCCATCTTAGAGGCGGAAATTGACAATGTGCGTTCAGTTAAAGACAGCCGGCTTGTGCATGTCAAAAAAAGCGCCAAGGTTTCCCGGACACAGGATGGTGTGCCGTGCATTGTGTCCAATCTTAATTTTCAAGAATTTAAGGCACTGCTCCTGAATATCTCCGATCCTCTGGATAGTGTTGAACTGCGGCTTACTCCTGAAGAGATGGACGCACTCCATGTCAATGACGGAGATCCGATACGCTTTGTTTCTCTTTTGTCTTAAGGGTTTTCACAATTAAGGGTTTTCACAATGAAGAGTTTTCACAATTAAGGGATTTCATCATGAATCATCAAGCAAATTACATTGGCGGTGAATGGATAGAAGGGCAGGGTTTATCCGTCATTAAATATTCTCCTGTTGATCAGCAGATTTTATGGCAAGCAAATGGGGCATCTGCCAATCAGGTGGATGAAGCCTGCCAATCCGCGCGTAAAGCATTCCCTGTGTGGGCCCGATTGGCGGTTGAGCAGCGTATTGCGATTATTCAGGCATTTGCTGATTTGCTGGCACAGGAAAAAGAGAATATCGCCCGTGTGATTAGCGAAGAAACCAGCAAGCCGCTGTGGGAAACACGGACAGAAGTTCAGTCCATGATTGGCAAAATCGCCATTTCCATTGAAGCTTGGGAACAGCGCACAGGCTATTCCGAAACAGCTATGCCGGATGGTAAAGCAATATTGCGGCATCGTCCTCATGGCGTAATGGCGGTTTTTGGTCCCTATAATTTCCCCGGTCATTTACCTAACGGACATATTGTTCCCGCGCTGATTGCCGGTAATACGCTGGTGTTCAAACCCAGTGAACTGACGCCGATGACGGCGGAAAAAACGGTGGAATTATGGGTCAGGGCCGGATTGCCGGCCGGCGTGTTGAATCTGGTTCAGGGAGGCAGAGAAACGGGCGGGGCATTGCTGGACAGCCGTGCAATTGACGGAGTGCTGTTTACGGGCAGTGCAGCAACAGGATTTCACTTCCACCGTGTACTGGCAGGTCAGCCGGAGAAAATGCTGGCACTGGAAATGGGCGGTAACAACGCGCTGATTGTGGACGATTATGATGATCTTGAGGCGGCGGTTTACACCGTTATTCAGTCTGCATTTATCTCCGCAGGGCAACGTTGTACCTGTGCCCGCAGATTGCTGGTGAAGCAAGGGGAAAAAGGTGATGCATTAATACAACGATTACTTGATGCGACCCGCCAGATAGCGCCGGCACATTGGAATACAGAACCCCAGCCATTTATGGGCGGTGTCATCTCCCTGGCTGCGGCAGAAAGCTTGCTGGAAGCTCAGTCTAAATTGCTGGCATTGGGCGGTGTTCCCCTGCTCACATTGACACAGCCTGATCCCCGCTCAACCTTTATGACACCCGGCATTATTGACCTGACCGATGCCAACGATGTGCCTGATGAAGAATATTTTGGCCCTCTGCTGACGCTAAGACGCTATGACACCTTCGACGAAGCCATCTCTATTGCGAATGATACGCGATTTGGACTGGCATCTGGCCTGATCTCCCCTGATGCCGCTTTGTTCGAAAAATTAGTGCAGGAAGCCAGGGCAGGAATTGTGAACTGGAATAAACCTCTGACGGGTGCATCCAGTAAAGCTCCGTTCGGGGGAATCGGGGCATCGGGGAATCATCGTCCCAGCGCTTATTATGCCGCAGATTATTGTGCATGGCCGATAGCTTCCCTGACGGCAGATAATGTTGTCCTGCCTGAAACACCCGCCCCGGGTCTTGATTTCTTTCGATCTTGATTTTTTGCGATCTTAATTTTTTGCGATCTTAATTTTTCCATTAATAAATAGGATGTCAGAGGTGATTATGTCGGGAATTGAAGCCAATTTTGATGGTTTGGTGGGAATGACCCACAATTACGCCGGGCTATCAATCGGCAATGAAGCTGCCATGAACCATAAGGGACAGGAATCCAATCCCCGCAAAGCCGCACTTCAGGGATTGATGAAAATGAAGGCGTTATCTGATATGGGACTGGTACAGGGAGTTTTGCCTCCACAGCAGCGTCCCAATCTTCCTGCATTGCGGCAGTTAGGATTTACGGGCAGTGATGAACAAGTCTTAAACAAGGTGGTGCGATATTCGCCGGCATTACTGTCCTACCTCAGCTCGGCATCCTCTATGTGGACAGCAAATGCCGCCACAGTCTCACCTTCAGCAGATAGCGCAGATCAGCGCATCCATTTCACCGTGGCGAACTTAAACAATAAATTGCACCGCTCATTGGAAAGTGCCACGACTTCGCAGGCACTGAAAGCCACTTTTCCTGATCAGGATTATTTTGTTCATCATGATCCTTTGCCGCAACACGCGGACTGGGGGGATGAAGGTGCGGCGAATCATAACCGTTTTTGCAGTGAATATGGCGAAGCCGGCGTACAATTATTTGTCTATGGACGTAAGGTTCTGAGCGAAGGTGTAACGCCTGAACGTTATCCTGCACGGCAGACGCTGGAAGCCAGTCAGGCCATTGTCCGTCTGCATCAGCTTGAAGATTCACGGACAGTATTTGCCCAGCAAAATCCTGTCGCCATCGACGGTGGCGTGTTTCATAACGACGTCATTTCTGTCAGTAACCGCAATGTCTTTTTCCATCATCAGCAGGCTTTCCTGAACCAGCTATCGGTATTGGCTGAACTGCGGGAAAAAATGGCTCAGCTCGGGCAAACACTGATTGCAGTCGAAGTACCGACGGAGCAAGTCACCATTCAGGATGCGGTTGAATCCTACCTTTTTAACAGCCAGTTGTTGAGCCAGCCTGATGGCAACATGATGCTGATTTTGCCGGAAGAGTGTCGCCAGAATCAAAAAGTTTCCGCCTACTTGCAACGTTTGGTAACTGAAGGGAATTCTCCCATCAATAAACTCCACTTCTTCGATTTGCGGGAAAGTATGCGTAATGGTGGAGGACCCGCCTGTTTGCGGCTTCGGGTTGTTCTGAACGAAAAAGAGCTGGCGGCGGTAAATCCGGCGACCCTGATGACATCCGAACTGTATCAGCGCCTGACCACATGGGTGGAACGCCACTATCGTGATTCTTTGTATGTGGCGGATCTGGCTGATCCTCAACTGTTGAATGAAGTCTATTCTGCCCTTGATGAACTGACGCAGATCCTCAGGCTCGGTTCGCTCTATGAGTTTCAGCGTTAATCAGGAGATAAAATGGACTTACTGACCTTACTGCTTGAAAACAAACTTGAGGATACCTTGCATTTTCCGCCAACCATCAAATCATCATGGTTGGCTGAGGGGATATTGCAGCTCTTACCGCAAGAAACGCCGCAAGAGATACCGCAAGAGATACCACAAGAAACGCCGCAAGAGCGTTCACAGAAGAGAAAAACAGATACGCTGATTATTTCAGCCGGAATACATGGTAATGAAACAGTCCCTGTGGAAATACTTATCCAGCTACTGGCACAACTGGCACAGGGAACTCTTCCGTTACAGCATAATCTCCTGCTGATTTTCGGTAACTTGCCGGCCATGCGTGAGGGAAAGCGGTATCTTGATCATGATCTCAATCGCATGTTTGGCGGCCGCCACCAGAATTTCCCATTAGGAAACGAGACAAGCCGCGCGATAGAACTGGAATCTATTATCCGTAAATTTTTCAGTGAGCCTGCGGTTATGGCATCAAAGAGACACCGACACCTCGATCTTCATACTGCGATCCGGGGTTCCTGCCATGAACAATTTGCGTTGTTGCCGTATCAGGCGCGTGAATATGCCGCTGATTTTCTACAATGGCTGGAAGACAGCGATCTTGATGCTGTGGTATTTCATAACTCGCCGGGCGGTACATTCAGTCACTTTACCAGCGAACATTTCAACACAGACAGTTGTACGCTGGAAATTGGCAAAGCGCTTCCTTTCGGGCAGAACGACCTGATCAGATTCAGCAATATTACCGCTGCTTTGCAGGATTTGATTGCCGGTTCGTTTTCCATCAAGCGGTACAAATCCGCACTTAAACGCTATCGTGTTGTTGATGCCATTATCAAGCAGGACAACAGCTTTCAGCTCCATATTCCAGAGGATACTAAAAACTTTACTGAGTTACCGGAAGGTTTTGAAATTGCCAGCCAACAGAACCAATCCTGGAAAATCACGTCTCCTGCAAACTTTATTCTGTTCCCTAATGCCAGTGTTGCTATCGGGTTGCGGGCGGGTCTATTGCTGGCGCAATTAACATAATCAATTCATATACCCAGTGGATTTCGGGTCGCAGTCAACAAAGCTGCGGCTTGAAAGACGACAGGGATATAAAAAGAAAACCGTAGAGGTCATTGATGACGAAATCATTAAAAACACCTGTGGAGCAATCCGCAGGTGCCCAAAAACTTCACCGTGGATTAGGGCAGCGTCATGTTCAATTAATCGCCATTGGCGGAGCCATTGGTACAGGATTGTTTATGGGGACGGGAAAAACGATAGCCGTATCGGGCACGTCAATTATCCTGACTTACTTATTGATTGGTTTTTTCGCTTTCATGGTCATGAGGGCGATGGGAGAGCTATTGCTCACCAAATTGGATTACCGGACGTTTGCTGATTTTGTCGCTGATTATCTTGGGGATAAAGCCAGTTATTTTCTGGGCTGGACATATTGGATGAGCTGGATAGTCAGCTGCATCGCGGATGTTGTGGTCTGTGGCGGTTATATCCAGTATTGGTTTCCGGACAGTTATCTCTGGTTTACGGCACTCTTTATTTTGGGGTTAATGTGTTTATGTAACTTTTTCTCAGTACGGCTATTTGGTGAAACAGAATTCTGGTTTGCCATGATAAAAGTGGTGGCGATAGTTGCCCTGATTATCGTAGGTATCGGAATGGTGTTTGTGGGATGGACTTCACCCAATGGCGTGACAGCTTCTGTACGTCATTTGACGGAGCCCGAAGTATTCCTGCCGAATGGGGTCTTTGGTTTTTTTGCCGGTTTTCAGATTGCTATTTTCTCCTTTACGGGGATCGAACTGGTTGGCACAGTAACGGCTGAAACCAAAGAGCCGGAGAAAATTTTACCGAAAGCCATCAATACCATTCCCATCAGGATCATCATCTTTTACGTACTCTCCATGATGTGCATTATTGCCGTGACTTCATGGCCGCATATTTCACCGGAAGCCAGTCCGTTCGTGACGTTGTTTGCGCTGGCTGGTCTGCCCGCCGCTGCCGCGATAATAAACTTTGTGGCGCTGACGTCGGCTATGTCTTCGGCAAACAGCGGGTTATATGCCTGTACCCGAATGCTGTATGGTTTATCGACGGAAAAATTGGCACATCATAAATTCAGCCAACTCTCCAAGAGCAGTGCCGTTCCCGTCACCAGCCTGATATTCTCCGTCATCTGCATGGTCAGTGGCGTATTCCTGCTGTTTATTATTCCTGACGTTATGAAACTATTTACTATTGTTTCAACCGTGGCGGCCATCATGGTGATTTACAGTTGGTGCATGATACTGCTTGCTTATCTGGCTTACCGCAAAAAGCGTCCTGACCTGCATAAAGTCTCTATCTACAAAATGCCGATGGGCATTCCCATGACATGGTGTACTTTGGTATTTTTCGCCTTTACCGTCGTTATCATGATATTTGATTACGATACGCGCATTGCGTTATATGGCACACCATTGTGGTTTGTGATATTGGAAGTTTTATGGCGAATGCGCAAACATAGGGAAGAGCGGAGAGTTCAGGAGGAGATAGTGAATTAATACTCTCAATAGATTTCAAGTTGCGGCGCAGCAACAAGGAAATGAACGCCGAGAAGCCTAGAATAAAGCAGCAACTTGAAAGATAACTGGTGTATGCCATTTTTATAGAGAGGTCTGCTATGATCTTCAACAGAAAATTATCCAATATAAGTGAACAGAAAACTTCTGGTTCCTTGAATCGGTGGAATTCCAGCCCTGAGTTAACTTCACATTTCATTGATAGATCATCTTTAAATATAATTGAAGTCTCTTTTCAGGAAGCATTAAATTCTATTCATAAAATGAAATTTAAAATAGAAGAAGACAATTGGGAATATATGCCCAATCCAGATGAACAACTGGATGAAGAACAAAGAAAATGGAAGAACCGATGTTATTGTACTAAAGATATGCTAGGAGCAGGAATTAATATATTAAATGATATAAAAAATGAGTTAAATTATGGGGGTAAGTATAATTATAATTTCTTTGTCTCTTATTTTAAGTTGGCTCCTATTGGAGCATTGATATTGTCTTCTTCTTCTAATCTTTCTGATTTTCCAGAAGTTATGATTCTTGTTACTCATAGTGGTATCAAAGGAAGTGGTATTTTATTGATAGAAGAAGCAGTAAATAAATCTCAACAACTGGGAAAAAATGGAAAATTGAAACTATTTTCACTTGGTGAGGTTCGTGGTATCTATTCGAATATGGGATTTGTTGAAGTTAATTCAGGAGATATGGAACTGGATCCGGCTGTAAGTCATAGATGGCATTTTGCGAATGGTCGATATCGTTTTAAATAAAAATACAGGATGTATTATCCCTCGACTAAAACAAGTGGCTGTTAAAACAGCCACTTATACGGTAATGATATGATAAAGTGTTATGGTTAAGTGCGTGTTAGGGGAGCTGCTGCAAAATATATTCAAATTACTAAATGTTTGAGAAAAATACATTCAATAGGCAATATCCCGTATTGTTGGCGCTGATGAATTATTGATGCCATAAATTTTTTCTGTAACTTACAGAAAAGATAGGTTACGGAAAGCGTATTTTTTCGGAGGCGGTACAACAAAAAATGTCAGAATAACTTGTTTTATTTCATGCCATTTCAATTAGGTAATTATCTGATTTTATATAAGAAGAGAAGTTAATCACAATTTACTTAAAGTGATTTTGTTTACGCTGGAATACATAAGCAGCGCTGTTATATCCTGCCTGATTAATATACTAAAAATATAAACCTATCATTAATGAGGCCCGGAAATATGGAAACCCGCCCGCGTTGTCAGTTCACTGAAGGTAGCATCACTATTCCGGAAGGTTATCAGGAACAGACAGTTAATATCATCATCGCCCCGAATGTCCCCGCCCTGAATATTGGACGTGACCAATTGATTGAAGGGGAGGAGCTGGACAGTTATCTCATCCGCCAGAAAGAATTACTGAAAAAGAGTCTGCGTGACTGGCAATTGCTTGAAGAGCAACCCGCCCTATTAGGTGACAATTTGTTGCAAGGCAGTTTACTGCTTTCCTGCTACCGCCCTAAAAAAGGCCAACAAGTTTATCAGTATCAGGCGGTATTTCTGCGGGATGAGAAAAAGGTACTGATTTTTACCTTATCATCCCAGCAGGCGTTTACTGAACCACAGCGGCAGTGGTTGGATGACTGCCTGAAAAGTTTCCGGTTCTAGGGAGAGAACATCATGCCAGAAGCAGCAAGGTTGGGGGATACGATAGGCCATTCCAGTGCAATGGCGGGGTTGGTTGCAGGCACTCTCATTGGTTCATTGATTTCAGCCGCTGGCGGCATCCTTGCGGGAGCGCTCTTTGTGGCGGGATTGGCGGCTTCCTGTATTGGTGTCGGCGTTTTGTTGATTGGTGCTTCGATTGCCGTGGGCATGGCGACCAGTGCGTTAGGTGATATGGCCCGTGATGCCTGTGTGTCGAAAGGGGCCTCGTCACGAAGTCCCAGCGGAACCATTACCAGTGGTTCCGACAATGTGCTTATCAACAGCAAGAAAGCCGCCATAGCAAAACGCAGTGAAGTCATGTGCAGTAAAGAAGATGGCATTCGCCAGATGGCACAAGGCTCTGACTCCGTGTTTATTAATGGGCTGCCAGCGTCACGTGTGGGCGACAAAACCACCTGTGATGCCGCCGTTATGACCGGCTCGTCCAATGTATTTATTGGCGGCGGTACGAAGACAGAAGCCAGTATTACACCGGAAATTCCTCAGTCGGCGTATACCGTTTCTGATTTGACGATGTTTGCCTCCGGGCTAATCAGCTTTGGCGGCGCAGCAGCCAAAGGCCCCGGCGCCTTGCAAAAGCTGTTCAGTAAAATACCGGGTGCAGATAAAATCCGCAAATTTGCATGTCGGTTTGGCTGGCTCGGTGTGGCTATTCCAGTTGTGGGTATTTTGTCTAAGCCCGTGGAAGTGATTGCCGGTCAAAAATTCCTGAACGATGACGATGAGCTGGATTTCGTTTTTGATGCCGAATTGCCGCTCTACTGGCAGCGCAGCTACCTGAGCAGTTATCAGTATGACAGCGTACTCGGCCAGGGCTGGAATTTATTCTGGGAAAGCCAGCTTATCCGGGTTGAAGAAGGCATTCTTTGGCGCAGCTTATCCGGTGATATTGTCCCGTTTCCTGAAGTGCCGGAAGGTCACCGTTGTTTTTGCCCTGACGCCCAAAGCTGGCTGATACACACGGAAGAAGGGGAATGGGAAATCCGTGATTCGGGTGAGCTGGTTTATCACTATGCCACCTTTGATAATGAAGGCGTCAGCCGATTAAGCCATATCTGTGATAATGTCGGCAATGAACAGCGATTCCATTACAACGACCAGCAACAGATGGTCAATATCACGGGTTGCGGCGCAATGAATCTGCACTGTGATTATGCGGTGATGGATATTGATGGGAAAACAGTTTCTCGTCTGATTGCCGTTTGGCGCGAATTGTACAATGACCAGCGTATCCGGCTTTGCCATTATCACTACAACGAAAAAGCGCAGCTTATTGGTGTGACTCACCGCAATGACCATCTCCAGCGTCAATTCGGCTGGACTGAACACGGTATGATGGCATGGCATCAAGACACGCGCGGGCTGCGTTGTGATTATGAATGGGAACAAACGGAAGACGGATTGTGGCGGGTTATCAGTCAGAAAACCAGTGAAGGCGCGGGCTATCGGTTGGATTATGATGATAAAAACCTGACCCGTACAGCTCACTGGCATGATGATTCTCGCACTGTCTGGACACTAAACGAAGACTATCAGATTGTTCATTGTGCTGACCGTAATGGCACAGAACATCATATTTTATGGGATGAATTCGGCCTGCCAAATGGCTATAAAAATGCGGAAGGCCATACCCGTTCGGGGGAATGGGATAAGTCAGGCCGACTGCTGAGTATGACCGACGGCAACGGTAATCAGACCCGGTGGCAATACCAGAATGATACTGACAGACTGACTTTTATTTTTTGGCCGGATGGCACGAAAACCGCGCTGGATTACGATGAGTTCGGGCGTCTAGTCAACGAAACCTCCCCCCTGAAGCACACGACCCGTTATCATTACGGCTTAAAGACACTACGGCCTTATCAGCGTACTGATGCGAAAGGTGGCAACAGCCAATTTCTGTGGAATGGTCAGGGGCAGTTAATCAGCCATACCGACTGTTCAGGGCAAAGCAGCGCATGGGGTTATGATGATGAAAACCGACTGAGCCGTTTCACCAATGCCCTGATGGAAACGGTGAGTTATCGCTATGATGATAACGGGCATCTCATCCTTGTGACCTATCCTGACGGTTCGACAGAGCAAATGGCATGGGACAATGCCGGTCAGCTTACCCATCACCAACGTAATGAAAATGCTGCCCGCCATTGGGAATACAATGCCTTGGGGCAGGTTGTTAGTGCCACCGACCGCCTGCAACGCCAAATCTGCTATCACTACAACCCCGAAGGACATCTGGTACAAATTGAGAATGCCAATGGTGGCCGTTATCTGCTTAACCGTGACGCCGAAGGCCAGCTCGTCGAAGAGATTCGTCCCGACGATACCTTAATCCAGTATGAATATAATGCTGCGGGTTTGCTGAGTAGCGAAAAACGGCTGGGCGACCGGGTATTCCGCCAGCCTGTCCGTCCGGTTTATCTGCATTACGATGCGGCGGGTAACCTTATCAGACGGGAAACCAATACCGATAATTACCAGTATCAATGGGATAACATGGGACGGCTGCTGGAAGCGTCCCGTGCACCGAATGCCACCGGAAAACAACTGGGTTTGCTGCCGAATACGGTCAGCTTTGCCTACGATGAGTTGGGGCGGATGATCCGGGAGCAGAACGGTGAAGATATCCTCCGGTTCAGTCACGATGAAATGGATAACCTGACCGAACTGACCCTGCCACAAGGCGATACCCTACGCTGGCTGTATTATGGTTCCGGTCATCTCAGTGCCATCCGCCATGACCAGAAAATTATCACCGAATTTGAGCGCGATAACCTGCACCGTGAAACCAGCCGGACACAGGGCAACTTATTCCAGTTCCGTGAATATGACCCATTGGGTCGCCGCATCAGCCAGTACAGTGTCAGGGATAAATCGTCATCGATTGGGCAAGGTAAACCGTGGCGGGCATGGCATTACGACAGACAAGATGACTTATCCCTGATGGAAGACCACTACCGTGGCTGGGTGGAATATCTGTATGACTCGGAAAGCCGGCTGAAAAAAGTCACCAGCGTGGACAGCTTTGAAGAAATGCTGTGGTACGACCGCGCGGATAACCTGCTCGAACGTCCGCAATCCATAATGGAAAAAGAAGCTGAGCAGAAAAAACACCTGACCCCACAAGGTGACCGGCTGGTACAGTGGAACCAATGGCACTATGAGCATGATGCGCACGGTAATGTTATCAGTCGTGGAATCAGCTCCAGCAACCGACAGACCTATCGTTACGATGGCGATAACCGCCTGATTCTCGCCGAAGGCAACGGCATTAAGGCCATCTATCATTACGATGCGCTTGGACGGCGCATTCGTAAGGTGGTGACGACATGGCCGACAGGGACACCCCAACAGGAACAAACGGATTTTGTCTGGCATGGCCTGAAATTGTTGCAGGAACGCAATTCTAATACGGGTAAAACCCAGACCTATTGTTATGAATCTCACGAGAGCTATACGCCGCTGGCCTGTGTCGTTGCCAAAGGTTCAGTACGTGACTATTTCTGGTATCACACCGATATCAACAGTGCTCCGTTGGAAGTGACGGACGAAGACGGGAAAATTGCGTGGTCAGGCAAATATGACGCCTTTGGCGCCGTCAACAGCACCACGATCGCGTATTTTACCGACACGGAACGTTCAACCCGAAACTTTGACCAAAACCTGCGCTATGCAGGGCAATATTTTGACAAAGAGACGGGGCTGCACTTTAATACTTATCGGTATTATGCGCCGGAAATTGGACGGTTTATTACGCCTGACCCGATAGGTTTAAATGGGGGGATAAACCTCTACGCTTATGCACCGAATCCTCTCACATGGATCGACCCGTGGGGTTGGGAGATGGTTCGGGTTTATCACTATACGAGTAGTGATGGTTATAAAGGAATAATGGGTAGTGGTGTTATAAATATGGCTGATCCTGGGGCCAGAGGAAAGGGCGCAATTTCAGGAAAGCCTAAAGCAGTTTATGTAACAACAATGTCACCAGAACAACTGAATGCCTCAAAAGCCAGAGGACAAATGGGATTGCCCAACTCAAAAAGTACGCATTATATCTCTTTTGAAATAGATAGTAGTAAAATACAACGAGTGGATCGCCAGGATGGAGTGAAACGTCTTTTTATACAAGAGGATATAAATCTTAGAAACCCAAACAACAAGCTAAAAGATGGTGTTACACATGGTAAGTGTTAAATGAGTTATTAGTTTTTGTGGAAATATTATCTGTGGGGGGGATTATATGTCAGGATGGACTGGTGAGTTATATGGGTTTTATACTAATAAATCTATAGAAAAAATTTTTGAGGTGTTAAAAAAAGAAATTAGCAATATAGATTATCAGTATGAGTATAATTCCCATGATGGAGAAGAGTCTTTATTTTTTTATAAAGATAAGAATATGTTAGAGCACCATTTAGAGGTGGGATATAACACAGATATTGATGGACAAGGATGTTTTTGTATTGAAGCAAGGGTTGTTAATTTACATGGCATAGCTTCTTTATTTGAATTTGAAACTCAGTCAGATTTTGAGCCTTATGATATAAATTTACTATTAGATAATGTATTTTATTATGTGTTAGTTGTTCCTGATTTTATTGAAAATTCTACGTTTTGCTCCAAAATACACCGTTTTTTTATCGATGTTGTTAAAAATATACGTTAATCCATGATCCATTTTGGATAAAAGCCGGGAAGATTTCCTGAAGTGATCTTCCCGGCTATTTTTGTTTATTAAAACTGCATCTCAGGTTGTATAACCAGTTTACCGTCTTCAATGATCACAATAATGGTCTATCCCCCGAAAAGAAAAACAGATAGGACAATCCTTTGATGCGTACTGACTGAACATCAGTATACATAATTCAGTAAGAATTGGGCAAATTTCAGACAATCCTGTAACGTCGTGTTTTCACCTGCTCCAGATTAAAAACAAGTGGCTGTTTCAACAGCCACTTGTACGGTCATTATCTGATGAAGTGTTATTCTCCGGGCGATAAGATGGTGGCGGTATTGCCCACGACCGAAGCCAGTTCGCTCAGGGTTGGGTGTGTGAATACAGCAATCAACGGTACTTCCATGTTTTGCTCATACATACGAGCCAGCAATTGTATCGCTGTCAGTGAATGTCCCCCCAGTTCAAAGAAGTTGTCATGACGACCCACTTTTTCCAGCTTCAGTAATTTCTGCCAGATTTGAGCCAATGCCGTTTCTACGTCATTAACGGGTGCCTCATAGTTGTGTGTCGCAATGACAGGTTGATCTGGCCTGAGCTGCATCTGTGGGAACGAGTCGGTTTGTGTGGCATTAACGGCATTGCTATTAACAGCATTGCTATTAACGGGATTGCCATTGAAATTGACCTGCAATTGCTGATGTTCTGTCGCCGCCGAAATGGGAATGTTCACAATGGGTCGTTGAGGTTCAGTTTCCAGCGCTTTAACCAGCCCCGTCAAGGCGCTAGTTATACAGGCTATCACCTGAGTCGGATCGATGCCCGGTACAGTCTGTACGGCCAACCGGAAGCCTTTACCCAAATCATCCACGGCTGAGTAGAGGGGATAGTTAGTTCTCTCATAAGCGGTTATCAGGCGTATGCCTTCCCATGCGGTGTGGATCGCATCGGGTTGAGTATGGCGATAGTTGAGCAGTGAGTTGAAGAGCGGCAGAGGCGCTTTTACCCCGCTACATTGCTGGGCCAGAGCCAGCGGCGCCTGTTCGTGTTCCAGTAGTTGTATTAAGTTCTGGTAGGTTGCTTGTACAGTTTCTTGTGCACTGTTTCCTGCAAGTCTGATCCGCACGGGCAGGGTATTGATAAACAGCCCCAAATGCCGCTCAATGCTAGCATTTCCTTGCATACGACCCAGTAAGACTGTACCGAAGACAACATCATCCCGCCCGCACAGTTTTTCCAGCACCAGCGCCCATGCAACATGAAACAGCACTCCGGGACTGACGCCCTGACGACGAGCCTGAATACGGATGGCTCTGGACAGCGAGGCATTCAGTAATTTTATGACCTCCGTCACGGGTCTGTCCCCGCTGTAAACATCCAATATTCCGAAAGGTGCTGTCGGCGCATCCATATCGGCCAGCGTCTTACGAAAATAAGCTTCGTGGTCTGATATCGGCATACGCGGTAACTGGGCGATAAAGTTACGGTAAGGCAATATTGGGGGGAGTTTCTCAATACACGAGTGTTCGGTACGGGGGTACATCAGTGTGTAGATTTCATCCATGATAAGGTCCAGCGACATATGGTCATTGAGCATGTGATGGCAGCACAGTGCCAGCAGCCATTCACCTTTATCCGGATCATAGGCGGTATCTATGGAGAAAATTGATGCCTGAGTAACATCAAGACGGCGATGGTACGGATCAGTATGCGCCAGCAATTGAGATTGAACATCTTTGTCACTGCCCGATTCGATATTTGATCCGATGTCTGGAATAAAGGTGTTGATGCGCAGGGGTGCCTGACGCCAGACGACTTGCACAGGTTGCTCCAGTCCTTGCCAGCAGGCGGCGGTGCGCAGAATATCATGGCGTTCAATAACTTTTTGAAACGCTGCCAGAAAGGCATCAAGGCGCTCGCGGGTATCGAAAGCAAGCAAGATATGCAACAGGTAAACGTCGCCCTGAGTTTGCAGAAGGTGGTGGAACAGCATACCTTCCTGAAGTGGTGCAAGGGGATAGATATCCTGAATATTGCCGGCCCCACCGGGGACCGTCGCGACGATGGCATCAATTTCACGTTGCGTTAAGGAGACCAGAGGCAACATCTCAGGGATGATGGCGGTACAGTCATCAGGGATAAGATTGGGCGGTGTAGTAAATTTGGCGGCGTTATCTTCATCTGCCCACATCATTTTCGCCATTTCAGCCAGTACGGGTGTGGCGAACACCGTACGGATATCAAGACTCCAGCCTTGACTACGCACACGTTCGATCAGGCTGACTATCATCAGTGAATGACCACCCAGCTCAAAGAAATGGTCGTAACGACCCGCTATTTCCAGTCCTAATAACGCTTGCCAGATCTCAGCCAGTGCTATTTCCCTGTCACCGATAGGCGCTTCATAAGTTCGGGTGACTATCGCCGTCTGATCAGGTGCCGGCAGTGCCTGACGGTCTATCTTTCCATTAGGGGCCAGTGGAAAAGCATCAAGTATAACGAAGGCATAAGGCAGCATGTACTCGGCAAGGTGTTGGGCAAGTTGCTGTCGCAGTTCCGCCGGAACTAGTTTCGCCTTCGGCTCAGCGAGCAGATAAGCCACCAGACGTTTCTGGTCTGCGTTCTCTTTGTTGCGCTCTTTCCCCTCTTTGCGGGCAAGAACAATCGCCTCACGTACACCGTGGCATTGCATCAGTCTGGATTCAATTTCTCCCGGTTCAATGCGGAAACCGCGTATCTTGACCTGAAAATCGTTGCGGCCAAGATACTCGATATTGCCGTCAGGTCGCCAGCGCCCCAAATCACCGGTTTTGTACATGCGGGCATTGAGGGACTCGCTAAAGGGATCGATGACAAATCTCTCTGCCGTCAATTCCGGTTGGTTTGAATAACCACGGGCGACACCCATCCCACCGATGTAGATTTCACCGTTAACGCCGATGGGAACAGGCTGACCGAGTGTATCCAGAATATAAATACAGGTATTGGACAACGGGCGTCCGATGGCAATGTTATCGGTGATAGGAAGGGAATGTTGGTTATCTATCATCAGGGCGGAGGCCGTGACGGTTACTTCAGTGGGACCATAGGCATTGAACCAACGGCAGGATTGCGTTTCAGGGCAGGATAGCCAATTCATCAGATAACGGTGTTCGACTTTATCACCACCGACAATGACAGTATGCAGATAGGGACTGAAATCGCCGCGTCCGGCCATCATCTCCTGAACCCAGTGATGCCAGAATGCGGTCGGTATATTGATGATAGTGACTTTCTGTTCACGCAATAAATTGTTAAAAGTCATATCCGGTACTTTGATATGAGACGGGCGCAAAACCAGCGTAGCGCCCGATGCCAGAGTAGGGAAAATATCCGATACAGAAATATCAAACGCGATGGTGACAAATTGCAGAATACGATCACCCAAATGGGGATGACTGACCTGACATTGAGCGTGGATAAGGCTCACAACATTACGGTGTTCCAGCATGACACCTTTTGGATGTCCGGTAGAACCGGACGTGTAGATGATATAGGCCAGATGGTGCGGTTGCAGCCCTGTTTGCCCGCTGTCGGGATTATGCGCAGGCTGTTTCGCCACGCTATCCTGATATGTTTCATCGTCCAGCAGCCAGACGGGCAGATCTTGTATTGATGAGTCTGCCTGTAAATTCTGCTGTAAATGTTTTTGGGTCAGCAAGATGGCCGGTTTTCCGTCCGATAGCTGATAAGTCAGTCGCTCAGTGGGATACTCTGGATCGAGTGGGATATAACCTGCACCTGCTTTTAAGATGCCAAACAGGCTGATTATCATGTCCAAACCCCGTTCAACACAAATTGCCACCCGGGAGTCAGGCCGGACACCAAAGGCAATCAGGTGGTGCGCCAATTGATTGGCACGGCGGTTCAGTTCGTCATAACTCATTGATTGATCTTCAAATATCACCGCCGCCGCATCCGGTGTACGTTGTACCTGCGCTTCGAACAGTTGATGAATCAACGCATCTTGCGGGAAGTCAGCGTGAGGAGAATTGAAATCGACCAACAACTGCTGACGCTCTGCAACCGATAGCATCGGTAAACGGGCAATAGTCTGGTTTTCATCGGCGGTCATGGCTGTCAGTATCTGTATGAGATAACCCACCATGCGCTCAGCCGTGGCATGATCGAACAAATCCGAAGCATATTCCAGATGACCACTAAGACCATGTTGAGTTTCATTGAGTGACAGTGTGAGGTCAAAGTGTGCGCTGTGGTGTGTCTGTTCGAGCAATGTAACGGACAAACCGGGTAATTCAAAACGCTGGGCGGGTGTATTGTCCAACGCCAGCATCACCTGAAAAATCGGACTGTAACTTAAGCTGCGAACAGGTTGCAGAATTTCCACCAATTGTTCAAAAGGCAGATCTTGATGGGCATAAGCTGCCAGTGCCTGTTCGCGGATGTGAGAGAGCAGTTCTGCCACCGTACTGCAATTCTCCAGTTCGATACGTAAAGGCAGGGTATTAACGAAAAAGCCAATCAATCCCTCCAGTTCACGATAGGGACGATTGGCAACCGGTGTCCCGATGACGATATCGTTCTGACCACTCAGGCGGGCAAGTACGATGCTCCAACCCGTAAGCAGGTTCATGAATAATGTTGTCCCCTGACGTTGACCAAGCGCCTTGAGGGAAGACAATAAGTCAGTATCCAAGTGGACGGGGATATGGCCACCGGCATAACGCTGTTCGGGTGGGCGTGGTCGGTCAGTGGGGAGATCCAGCAACGCGGGGGCATCCTGAAGTCGCTTCTGCCAGAAATTCCGTTGTGCTGAGAGAACGTCACCCTGTAGCCACGCCTGTTGCCAGACAGCATAGTCAGCATACTGAATAGGCAAGGGCAGTAAAGGATCATCATGTTTTTCAAGCGCGGCGCGGTAGAGTGCCCCCAGTTCGCGGATCAATATTCCTACTGACCAGCCATCAGTGATGATGTGATGTTGCGTAAAGATCAGGACATGCTCTTGGTCTGACAGTTGCAACAATTGGCCCCGAATTGATGGTTTATTGGCGAAATCAAACAGGGTTTGTGTTTCAAGTTCTACCAACTCATTAATACGGTTCATACCAGCGGTTTCGTCTAATCCTTGCAGATCCTGATAGGCCAAATTAAAGCCGATATCCCCGGCGTCAATGTGCTGGCAAGGCTGTTCATCCACCAGAACAAAGCGGGTGCGCAGACTTTCTTGTCGGGAGACGAGATGATTGAGTGCAACTGTAAGGGCGGTATGATCGAGTTGTCCGTCCAGATGCAGCACGGCGGGAATATGATAAGCCAGACTGGCTGCCGGATTGAGCCGGGACAGGAACCACAGGCGTTGTTGGGCGAAAGAGAGCGGCAGCGGCTGAGTGCGATCGGCGGCAGGAATGTGCGTTTGAGTCGTGACTGATGCATCGGTCAGCACAGCAGCCAAATCTGACAGGACAGGACAGGCAAAAAGTTGTGGTAAAGACAGCTCTCGTGCCAGTGTCTGACGTACTCGCCCGATCAGTTGGATTGCGAGCAGGGAATGGCCGCCGAGTTCAAAGAAATTATCATGGCGACTCACTTGCTCCAGTCCCAATAGTGTTTGCCAAATTTGAGCCAGAGTAGTTTCCACCTCACCACTGGGTTCTTCATAGCCATGTGTCACGACAGCAGATGTGTCCGGAACAGGAAGTGCCCGTCTGTTAAGTTTACCGTTGGATGTCAGCGGGAAAGCATCAAGTGTCACAAAGGCGCTGGGGATCATATAATCGGTAAGCTGTTGCGCGAGTTGTTGGCGCAATTCCGCCGGAGTCGGCTTCATCTCTGGTTCAGTAATCAGATAGGCAACCAATCGTTGCTGCTCTTCGGTATCTTCACGCGCTATCACCACGGCTTCACGCACACCAGAACATTGCTCAAGTTTTACCTCAATTTCACCAAGTTCAATCCTAAGACCACGTATTTTGACCTGAAAATCGTTGCGGCCGAGGTATTCAATATTGCCATCCGGCAGCCAACGGCCCAGATCGCCGGTTTTGTACATGCGTGAATCAGGAACAGGAGAAAATGGATCTATAAGGAAGCGTTCAGTCGTGAGTTCAGGCCGATTCAGATAACCACGGGCAACACCGACACCCGCGATATAGATTTCACCACTGACACCGAGCGGAACAGGCTGACCCTGCGTATCGAGTATATAAATCTGAATATTGGAGATGGGGTGTCCAATCGGTACGTGCCCGATATGGCGATCCGGAACACAGTGCCAGGCGGTGACATCAATGGCCGCTTCGGTTGGCCCGTATAAATTATGCAGCTCACTGTGAGGAAAATGGGACAGACATTGCTGCTGTAATGCGTAAGGGAATGCTTCACCACTGCATAAAATCTGGCGCAGGGAAGTGCAGCACCCGACCGGAACACAGTGAAGAAAAACTTGCAGCATGGACGGGACAAAATGCAGTGTGGTAATACCGCGTTTTTCAATTTCTTCCCGTAAATATTCCGGTTCCTTGTGACCGCCGGGACGGGTCATCACTAATTGAGCGCCGAACATCAGAGGCAGGAAAAATTCCCAGACAGAAACATCGAAGCTGAATGGCGTTTTCTGCAATACCCGATCCAGAGAGGATAACTGATAGGTATCCTGTGCCCAGAGCAAACGGTTCACGACACCCCGATGTTCATTCATGACGCCTTTGGGTTGCCCTGTCGAACCTGAAGTATAGAGCACATAGGCCAAATGACGGGATGTCAGCCCTAAACGGGAGGCATCAATATCATCACTTTTTTGGCCGGCAATATCGGCCTGAACAGTGAGATCATCCAAGACCAAAATAGGGACGTCAGTGGCAGGGAGTTTTTTTTGTAAACGATGATGCGTCAACACGATCACGGGTTCACTGTCTGACAAGATATAAGCCAGTCTGTCAGCAGGATATTCAGGGTCGAGCGGCACATAAGCCCCGCCTGCTTTGAGAATAGCCAGCAAAGCAATCACCATGTCCAGACCGCGTTCGGCACAGATTGCCACCCGTGAGTCAGGCCGTACTCCCTGCGCTGTCAAATAATGAGCCAGACGGTTGGTGCGGCGGTTCAGTTCCTCATAACTCAGCGATTGGTCCCCGAATATTACGGCAATAGCGTCCGGCGTGCGTTGTACCTGTGTTTCGAACAATTGGTGGATCAGTGTTTCTTGCGGGAAATCGGTCTGGGTTGCGTTGAAATCCACCAGCAACTGCTGGCGTTCTGCCGCAGGTAAAATGGGAATGTTAACAACAGGTCGTTGAGGTTCTGTATCTAATGCTTCGGTAAGCCCTGTCAGGGCAGTGATCATATAGGCTATCAGACGTGCCGGATCGATACCTGACACACTTTGGGCAACTAAACTGAAACCATCACCTAAATCATCCACAGATAAGGCGAAGGGGTAGTTGGTTCTCTCCTGTACTGACAACAGGCGCATACCTTCCGACGTGAGGCTGATTGCATCCGGTCGGCTATGACGATAATTGAGCAGTGCACTGAAAAGGGGCATGGAGGGTGCCATACTGCTACAGCGTTGCGCCAGCGCCAGTGGTGCCTGCTCGTGTTCCAGCAGTTTCATCAAACTGTGATGAGTCTCTTGCACGATCGCTTGTACGCTTTTTCCTGCAAGCCGGAAACGTATGGGCAGCGTATTGATAAACAGCCCTAAAATTTGTTCGATTCCGATACCCGTCTGCATACGTCCCAGCAAAACCGTACCAAAGACCACATCATCCTGTCCGCTGGTATGCGCCAGTACCTGCGCCCAGGCGATATGAAACAGCACACTGGAACTGACGCCCTGACGATGGGCTTGTGTGCGGATTGCGCCGGAGAGTACCGCATTCAGTGATTGGCTGACTTCCGACATTTGCCTTTCGCCATTGCGGGTATCCAATATGCCGAAAGGAGTGGTCGGGGTATCAATATCGGCGAGCATTTCACGGAAATAGGCTTCGTGTTCTGACACCGGCATATGCAGGGATAGGGCAACAAAATCACGGTAAGGCAGTGGCGTGGGTAAATTTTCAGGGTACTTGTCTTTGCTGTTGCTTGGACTTCGCATCAATTCTTTGATTTCACTGAAAATAAGTTCCAGTGTCAGATGATCACTGATCACATGCTGGAAGCATAAGGCCAGTAACCACTCATTTTTATACGGATCATGGGCAATATCGGCAGAGAAGAGGGGAGCCTGACGGATATCGAGACGCCGATGATCTGGATTAGTGTGAGCCAGCAACTGAGCGGGGACATCCTGATCGCTGGCAGGGACAAAGGTGTTGATGTGCAGGAAAGCCTTCCGCCAGACAACTTGTACCGGTCGGGTTAATTCTTGCCAGTAGATTGCGGTACGCAGAATATCATGGCGATCAATGACCTGTTGCAAGGCAATCAGAAAGGCATCGACGCACTCGCGGGTATCGAAAGCAAACAGGGTGTGTAACAGATAAATATCACCCTGCTCCTGCAACAAATAATGAAACAGGATACCTTCCTGTAGCGAGGTAAGCGGATAGATATCCTGAATATTGGCAGAGCCACCGGGAATGGTAGCAGCGATGGCATTAATCTCTTGCTGGGACAGGGATACCAAAGTCAACATGTCAGGTGTGATAGCTGTACAGCCATCAGGGATGAGATTGGGCGGCACGGTAAAGTCGTTCACATTATCCTGAATCCCCCGCATTGTTTTTGCCATTTCGGCCAGCACCGGAGTATCGAATATGGCGCGGATATCAAGCGATAAATTCAGGCCGTACAGCCGTTCGATCAAACTGAGTGCTATCAGTGAGTGCCCGCCAAGTTCGAAAAAGTGGTCATGGCGCCCAGCGCGATCCACGCCCAACAACTCTTGCCAAAGTTGAGCCAGCGTGGTTTCTGCTTCCCCCTCCGGCGCTTCATAACTACGCGCCACTATTGATGCCAGATCGGGTAATGGCAGAGCCTGAGTGTCAAGTTTGCCATTGGGCGTCAGCGGGAAGGCATCAAGCGTGACAAAGGCGCTGGGGATCATATATTCGGCAAGCCGTTGTGAAAGTTGTTGGCGCAGTTCTGTTGGTACTAATGTTGCATTTGGTTGGGCGAGCAAATAAGCGACAAGGCATTTCTGTTTTGAAATATCTTCCCGGGCAATTACAACTGCTTCGCGTACACCGTGGCATTGAGTGAGCTGTGCTTCTATTTCCCCCGGTTCAATGCGGAAACCGCGTAGTTTGATCTGAGAATCATTGCGGCTAACGTATTCAATATTGCCGTCAGGCAGCCAACGAGCCAAATCGCCGGTTTTGTACATTCGTGCTCCGGCTACTGTTGAAAATGGGTCGGGCAGAAAACGTTCTGCCGTCAGCTCGGGACGGTTGAGGTAGCCACGGGCAACACCAGCCCCGGCAATATAGATCTCTCCGATGACACCAATCGGAACGGGTTCTTCATGGGTATCAAGGATATAAATTTGTGAATTGGAGATGGGGCGACCAATAGGCGGCGCATTTTTTTCCTGACCATTGCACGGATGGAGAGTAGCACAGACAGTAATTTCTGTCGGTCCATAGCCATTGAACATCTGTCGTCCATGAGCCCAGCGATTGACCAGCGTTGCCGGACAGGTTTCACTTCCCGCGATCAAAACTTGCAGTGTATCGGGAATGGAATCCATTGCTGCCAAAGCTGTGGGTGACAAGAATAAGTGCGTAATGGCATGGGTTTCTAAATAGCCGGACAGGGCAGATCCCGGCAGAATATCGGTACGTTTCGCAAGATAGAGACGTGCCCCTGCCAGAAGAGCCATGAAGCATTCCCAGATATAGACATCGAAACTATTCGAAACAAACTGCAAGAGACGGCTATCTGGAGTAAGGGATAATGTATCTTGCTGAGTGACCAGCAGATTGCATAATCCGTGATGTTCTATCATAACCCCTTTAGGTTGCCCGGTAGAGCCGGAGGTATAAATGATATAAGCCAGATTGTGTGAGGTCATTCCCAGTACTTGAGTATCCGGGTTTTCTTCTGATCTGTTACCCAAAACAGAGTGCCCTTTAGCATCAAGCACGATGGTCGGTATCTTCTTGGTTGCCAGATTGCTGCCCAATATTTCTACCATGGCAGGTTGAATAACCAGCGCCGTAGGTTCTAAATCATTGAGCATATAGGCTAACCGCTCAGCCGGATAAGCGGGATCGAGTGATACATATGCCCCTCCTGCTTTCAGTATCCCCAATAGGCCGACTACTATATCCAGACTACGCTCAGCACAAATAGCTATCCGATCATCCGGACGTACTCCCAGATCAATCAGATGATGCGCCAGACGATTGGCGTGACGATTCAGCTCGTCATAAGTCAGGGACTGGTTTTCAAAAACGACGGCAATAGCATCAGGAGTTTGCTGTACCTGAGCCTCAAATAGCTGGTGGATCAACGCGTTTTGTGGGAAATCAGCCTGTGTGGCATTGAAATCCTTCAATATTTTTTGGCGTTCTGTCTCGGGCAAGATAGGCAGACTGGCTATCGGCGCATTCAGCGACGTGAGGGCAGAATCAAGTAAAACAGCAAGGCGGGACTGAAGCGTCATCACTTCTTCAGTGCTCAGGTAATCGGCAGAAAAATTGAATTCAATCGTGACGCCGAGAGGGATATTTTCAGGAGAAGAGGTGTCCATGTATTGTTTTATGATGACTGAGAGCGGATAGGGAACACCATGGTGTAAGTCCAGAAATTCAATCGCGGTATCTTCTCCTTCCATATGCAGATTGGCTTTAAACGGTTCAAATGACAATGTGATATCAAACAGTTGAGCTCGTCCGGTTTTCTGCTGGATGTGTATTTGCCGGTTGATCTCTGCAATCGGGACACGATTGTACTGATAGCAACGCCGCAGTTCAGCCGCGGCTTTTTGCATAACGACAAGGAATGTGTCCTGTGGCTCAATGGTGATCCCAATCGGAATAACGGTTGCAAACATTCCCATTGTGTTTTTTTGCTGGTCACTTTTCCGGTTGTGCAGGGGAATGCCGAGGACAATTTCATTCACCCCTGTCGTCCGTGCGAAATAGCCAGCCAAAACGGCATACATGAAATGCTGAATGGATAATCCCTGTTGGGTGACACACTCTTCGATACGTTGAAAAAGTGCTTTATCTATCTGCCACAAAACAGGCTTTTGCCAGTCAGTAGCGTTTTTACAATCAATAGACCCGGCTTGTTCAGGATATCTGCTCTTGCTGGTATTAACGGGCGAGAGCAATGGCGGCGGCAGGTTTTCGTAGCGCTTTAGCCAGAATTGCAAGTCGCGTGAATAATCCGGAGAAGCGAGGTAATTCTGGTCATCTGCGATGAAATCCAGATAGGAAGGTGCTGCCTTGCTCAGTGTTTTGTTCTGTATCAGACGATTGTAGTTATCAATAACATTATTAAAAAGAATGAACAAACCCGTTCCATCAATGATCAAATGATGGCAGCAAAATTGCCAGTATCTACGTGTATCGCTTACCCGTAACAATTCGGAACGCCACAGCGTCCCATTCAATTGAAACGGGCGCTGGAATTCTTCATCAATATATTGTCTTACTCTGATTTCTGCGTCTGAATATGATGAAAAGTCGTGTATTTTCATCGAGACAGAGAGAGTCTCAGTAACCTTTTGGACAGGCAGTGTGTGAGAGTTAATCATCCGCAAGCGCAGTGTATCATGACGATAAACAACGGCTTTAAAGGCCTGCTCAAACAACGCCTCGTTCAACTCCCCCCCAATGCAGGAAAAAATGCCGATATTATAACTGGAAGAATCGGAATGAATAATTTGATCGAGCCAAATGACTTGTTGGGGTGAGCTAAGAGAGGAGGCATGAAAGGGGGAAGAATCGTCATTATCAACTACGGAGGGAATTTTTGAGGAATGATAGCAATCGTGTGACATACCCATTTCACCTTTTTTTATAGTCCAGATGTAATCTGTTCCATCTGTTTGAAAAATAATTATTTTTTATTAATTTAATCTCAGGATGAAAAATGAATTTGATAAAAAATCCTAAAACAAATTTTCGTCTAAAAATAATCATAAAATCAGTTTATAAAGTCAAACTAACTAAATAAAACACATGTGTCGATACTTTTTGTTGTAATTTTGCTGTTTTATAGAATATGTATCATGGTGAATGAGTTATAGTTATGTGATTATTAAAAGAAACTAACGGACTCATTGATCCTACTATTTCTTTATTATCAATTTCACAGCGTGACAATATCATTAATCATTAGAAAGTGGCTGTTTTAACAGCTATTTGTATGATAAGCATTCAAGTGACGGATGCCTTCATAGCGGGTTTGAGGTGTATAGCACGTATTCAGATTGGTGGTAATGGGTGATAAAGGCCCGACATTGGATGAGCGTACCAACGGAAATGTCTCGCATGAGTGGTTGTCTATCTTGGAACTTGGAAGACAAGTCGTTCTGCTTGTTCGGTGATTGTTTGGTGATTGTTTGGTGATTGTTTGGGGATTGTTCGATGAATGGGCAGCGGATCAAGATCCACTATTTAAAGAGGTGTTCTATCGTGAATTGCTGCCTGAACTGGCGGCAAGTGGCAAGTGGTAAATGGGTTGCTTATCAAGAATAGCCCTATGTTTTTGGCATAGGGCTATTTTATACAATTCGAAAATCAGGCGTTTTCTAGCTGGGTTGCCTGAATTGCAGTCAATGCAACGGTATAAACAATGTCATCAACCAATGCGCCACGGGACAGGTCGTTAACAGGTTTGCGCATACCTTGCAGCATTGGCCCGATGGACACCAGATCCGCCGAACGCTGTACCGCTTTATACGTGGTGTTACCGGTGTTCAGATCAGGGAAGATGAACACGGTCGCCTGACCTGCAACTGGTGAGTTTGGCGCTTTGGATTTCGCCACGTCTGCCATGATTGCCGCATCGTACTGTAATGGGCCATCGATAATCAGATCAGGGCGTTTTTCCTGTGCCAGACGGGTTGCTTCGCGCACTTTCTCAACATCGCTGCCCGCACCAGAGTTGCCGGTCGAGTAGGAGATCATCGCAACGCGAGGCTCGATACCAAAGGCTTTTGCAGAATCTGCTGACTGGATAGCAATTTCAGACAGTTGTTCTGCGGTTGGATCCGGGTTAATCGCGCAGTCACCGTAAACCAATACTTGCTCTGGCAGCAACATGAAGAAGATAGATGAAACCAGTGAGCTGTTCGGTGCCGTTTTAATTAACTGCAATGGCGGACGAATGGTGTTCGCCGTGGTATGAACCGCACCAGAAACCAGGCCGTCAACTTCGTTCTGTTCCAGCATCAATGTACCCAGAACCACGTTGTCTTCCAGTTGTTCGCGGGCAACAACTTCGGTCATGCCTTTGTTCTTGCGCAGCTCAACCAGACGCGGAACGTAACGCTCACGTACTGCTGCCGGATTAACGATTTCAATGCCCGCGCCCAGTTCAACGCCCTGAGCTGCGGCTACACGACGAATTTCTTCCGGATCACCCAACAGGATACATTCGGCAATGCCACGCTCAGCACAGATAGCGGCGGCTTTGACTGTACGTGGTTCGTCACCTTCTGGCAGGACGACACGCTTGCCAGCCTGACGAGCCAGTTCTGTCAGCTGATAACGGAATGCTGGTGGAGACAGCAGGTTCGGACGCTCAGATGTCGCTGCCAGAGAATCGATCCACTCGCTGCTGATATGCTGTGCAACGTAGTTCTGTACTTTTTCGATACGCTCGTGGTCATCGGCCGGAACTTCCAGGCTGAAGCTTTGCAGATTCAGAGAAGTCTGCCATGTGTTAGTTTTCACAGTGAAAACGGGCAGGCCGGTGCTGAATGCGCGTTCGCACAGTTCACGGATGGAATCATCGATTGAGTAACCACCAGTCAGCAATACGGCACCAACTTCAATGCCGTTCATGGCAGCCAGACATGCGGTGATCAGTACGTCAGGACGGTCAGCGGAAGTGACCAGCAGAGAACCCGGACGGAAGTACTCCAGCATGTTAGGAATGCTGCGGGCACAGAAAGTCACGGATTTGATACGACGGCTTTCAATAGCACCTGCATTGATGATGTCTGCTTTCAGGTGTTTTGCCATATCAATCGCACGGGTAGCGATCAGGTCAAAACTCCATGGAATGCAGCCGAGAATTGGCAGCGGACTATTTTTGAAGATGGTTTTCGGATCGACGTGAGCGATGGTCGCTTTACTGGATTCATCGAAGATTTCAGACAAATCCGGGCGAGTACGGCCTTGATCATCAACAGGTGCATTCAGTTTGTTAACAATCACACCGATGATGTTTTGGTTTTTGATGCCACCGTATTCCGCACGGCTCAGTTCAATGCGTTCTTTCAGCTGTTCCGGGGAGTTAGTGCCCAGAGCCGTCACAAATACGATCTCAGCATTCAGGGTCTTGGCAATTTCATAGTTCAGGGACTGAGCAAACGGATGCTTGCGAGTCGGAACCAGACCTTCAATCAGAACAACTTCTGCATCTTTGGTATTTTCGTGGTAACGCGCCACGATCTCTTCCATCAATACATCTTTTTTGTTGGTGGTCAGCAGTGATTCCACATGCGCCATATCCAGAGGTTCCGCAGCATGGATGCCGGAATGTGAACGGATAATGGAGGTAGTCTGATCCTGAGAACCAGTATGACGCGGTTGTGCGATAGGTTTGAATACACTCAGGCGCACGCCTTTCTGCTCCATGGAGCGGATGACACCCAGGCTGACACTGGTTAAACCAACGCTGGTGCCAGTGGGGATTAGCATAATTATACGGGACACGGAAACCTCTTTAACGGTTGCTCGTCAATCAATAAACGTAGCTCAATGTGATAGGTTCAATGCTATATAAATAGACGAAACATGAACCATGAGCCAACGCAATATTTATTAAGGAAATATTAATCAAGCACTCATGAATAGAAAACCGCCAGCTATGCTGGCGGTTTGAGGATCATGTTGCTTATGCGGTCAGGCGTGCTGAATCCTGAGCGATTACCAGTTCTTCATTGGTTGGGATAACCAGAGCAGGACGGCTGTTATCAGTGGTGATAACGCCGGATTTACCGAAGCGGGCTGCGAGGTTACGCTCGTGATCATATTCGAAGCCCAGAAGAGCGATTTTCTTAATGGTCAGTTCACGTACCAGTGAGGAGTTTTCACCGATGCCGCCAGTGAAGATAATGGCATCCAGACGACCTTCCATCAGTGCGCTGTAAGCACCGATGTATTTTGCCAGACGGTGGCAGTAAACATCCATTGCACGTTTGGCATCAGCTTTGGTTTCGTAGTTATCTTCTACATAACGGCAGTCGCTGGTCACTTCAGTCAGACCCTGGAAACCAGATTCTTTGGTCAGCAGAGTGTTGATCTGAGCAACAGTCATGCCCATTGCATCATGCAGGTGGAATACGATAGCCGGGTCGATATCACCACTGCGGGTACCCATGACCAGACCTTCCAGTGGAGTCAGGCCCATGGAAGTATCAACACACTGACCGTTAACGATTGCAGAAACAGAACCACCGTTACCCAGATGGCAGGTGATGACGTTCAGTTCTTCAACAGGTTTGTTCAGCATCTTCGCTGCTTCACGGGAAACGTAGAAGTGGCTGGTGCCATGTGCACCGTAACGACGGATACCATGCTCTTTGTACAGACTGTATGGCAGTGCGTACAGGTAAGCTTCTTCCGGCATGGTCTGGTGGAATGCAGTGTCAAATACTGCAATGTTTTTCTCAACCAGATGAGGGAAGGCTTTTTTCGCTTCTGCGATACCGATCAGGTGGGCAGGGTTGTGCAGTGGTGCAAATGGAATAGCCGCTTCAATACCTTCAATAACTTCATCAGTGATGATTAAGGAAGAAGTGAATTTTTCACCGCCGTGAACGATACGGTGACCGATGGCTGAAATTTGTGCAGAAAGTTCTGGCTTTTCAGCCAAGATGGTATTAACAATGAAGTTCAGCGCTTCGCTGTGTGCTGCGCCGGCACCTAAAGCAGCTTCATTTTTCGCGCCATCTATTTTCCATTTAATACGGGCTTCAGGCAGGTTAAAGCATTCGGATAAACCAGAAAGATACTCTTCACCATTGGCAGGATCGATGATAGCGAATTTCAGGGAGGAGCTACCGCAGTTAAGAACCAGTACCAGCTTACTTGACATGGAAATACCTATTATCTTGTTGTGATCTAATCTTAAAGAAGAACAATGTTAAAAAATAAAATTATTTGTTAACAAACCGAACCGAATTGTTGCGAAAAAGGTCAAAATTTCTGTTTTGCTGCTGCAACAACATAAAAGTCTGTGTAGGATACCGTTTGCTAGCAATAAAGACAAAATATACTTAATAGTATTAATACTACAAAAAAGATTTTATCTTTTGTAGGGATTTTTTAAAAACTATACCTTTAATTGATTGAGGTCATGATGAACACGACACCACCTGTCAGCCAAGGTTGGTTCAAGAGAATGCAATTAGGGCAGCAATATCTGAAAACGTGGCCGCTGGAAAAGCAGCTTGCACCTGTTTTTCCTGAGAATCGTGTGATTAAGGCGACTCGATTTGGCATCCGTTTCATGCCGCCACTGGCAATTTTTACACTGACATGGCAAATCGCATTAGGAGGTCAATTAGGCCCGGCGATTGCGACGGCATTGTTTGCTTGTAGTATGCCGTTGCAAGGGTTGTGGTGGTTGGGGAAACGTGCGGCAACTCCTTTACCTGAAGGGCTGTTGAAATGGTTTTATGAAATTAGGGCAAAATTTGCTGAAGCCGGGATTGCAATGGCACCTGTGGAAAATGCCCCGACCTATTTCTCATTGGCTGAGTTACTCAAACGCGCCTTCAAACAATTGGATAATTCTTTTCTTGATGATATTTAAACCGCTGGAAACCTTATTCCGGCGGTTGCTGAATCAATTAACCTGTAAACCCCCGTTCAGATCAATAAATGGTTGTTTTGCACTACTCTTAAAAAATGGGTAGTGCGATGATGCGGTCAAGATAGTTCTCTTTTATTAAGGAGTTCCACAATGGAAATGACCCATGCACAACGTTTAATCCTCTCTAACCAATACAAACTGATGTCCATGCTGGAGCCGGAACATGCCGAGCGCTATCGCCGCTTCCAAACCATTATCGAACGGGGTTTTGGTTTACAATTACGTGAATTGGATCGCGATTTCGGTGAATTATCTGAAGAGACTTGTCGCACTATCATCAATATTATGGAAATGTATCATGCGCTGCACGTTTCATTGAGCAATTTAAAAGATCAGCAAGCGCTGGATGAGCGACGTATTGCATTTTTAGGTTTTGATGCGGCTACAGAACCACATTATCTTGCTTATGTTCGTTTTATGGTGAATACAGAGGGGCGCTATACTCATTTTGATTCAGGCAGTCATGGCTTTAATGCCCAGACACCGATGTGGAATAAGTATCAGCGGATGTTGGCGCTTTGGTTTTCCTGTCCTCGTCAATATCACCTGAGCGCCGTTGAGATTGGTCAGATTATTAACGCATAGTTTTTATTAACACATAGTTTTTATTAACGCATAGTTTTTATTAACACATAGTTTTTATTAAAATATAGTTTCTATTAACATATAACTGCGTTTGAAGGAGTCGGATTTGGTGCTGAAATGTAGAGGCTTTTTATTTGATTTGGATGGTACGCTTATTGATTCATTGCCGGCAGTTGAGCGGGCATGGATTAAGTTTGCCGATAAGATGGGTATCGATCGTGATGAAGTATTGAACTATGTGCATGGTACTCCTGCGCTATTATCAATCCGTCATTTTATGCCTGATGCCAGTAAAGAGGAGATTATTGCCACTTTCAAATGGATAGAAAAAATCGAAACAGAAGATATGGAAGGCATCACTCCTTTGCCCGGTGCCATTGCCCTGATTGATAAGTTGAATGCGTTGGATATTCCGTGGGCAATCGTGACTTCGGGGACGATCCCTCTTGCTACTGCGCGTCATAAAGTCGCTGAGTTACCGGAGCCTGCCCATTGGGTGACGGCTGAATCTGTCAAAAATGGTAAACCCAATCCTGAACCTTATTTGTTAGGGGCGCAGAAACTGGGATTATTGCCAGAGGAATGTGTGGTTTTTGAAGATGCCACTGCGGGAATTCATGCAGGTCTGGACGCGGGTTGTCAGGTCGTTGTCGTCCACGATTTGCCGGATATTCCACGACGTGATGAAACCCATCTGACGATTACGAATCTGGAAGACCTTGAGATTTCCAAGTCTGGTGGTTATGTCTCTATTTACACCATGAATCAGGAAGATATTTGATCTTAACGTAGGATTTTCCCTGAGAAGAATGGTCTACTTACCTTGTTAACGTTTGTATCGTCTGAAGGTATTGTTGATAGAGGCCAAATTGAATAGCGAACTGTTGTGGGTCTTGACCCTGCTCTTGATAGCTATTGTACTTTTCACCACCAATAAAGTCCGGATGGATGTTGTGGCTTTATTGGTGATCATTGCATTTGTCCTGAGTGGCACACTGACGTTGAGTGAAGCCACTGTCGGTTTTAGTGATCCCAATGTGTTATTGATTGCCGCTCTGTTTGTCATTGGCGAAGGGCTGGTGAGAACGGGTGTTGCCTATCAGATGGGAGACTGGCTGGTTCGGGTTGCCGGTAACAGTGAAACTAAAATGCTGGCCTGGCTGATGTTATCTGTTGCCGGATTAGGGGCTTTCATGAGTTCGACCGGCGTTGTGGCAATCTTCATTCCGGTTGTGCTGAGTGTGGCTGCCAGAATGAAAATCTCTCCGGGACGGCTGATGATGCCACTAGGATTTGCCGGTTTGATCAGTGGCATGATGACGTTGGTTGCTACGCCGCCTAATATGGTTGTCAACAGTGAACTGGTGCGTGAAGGGCTGCGGGGTTTTGGTTTTTTCTCCATTACTCCGATTGGCATTTTAGTGTTGCTGGCAGGAGTGGTTTATATGCTGATCGCCCGTCGTTGGTTGGGAGGAAGCAATCAACAGACAGTAGATGCCCGCTATCACCGAACATTTCGTGATTTAATCCGTGATTATAAATTATCTGGTCGTGCCCGCCGGTTTGCTATCCGCCAGGGCTCACCTTTGATTGGTCATACGCTGGATGATATGGGACTACGGGCCTGTTATGGCGCGAATGTGATTGGTATTGAACGCTGGCGAAAATTTCGTCGGGTGATGGTTGCCGCAACCGGAGATAGGGAGTTGCAGAAACAGGATGTCCTGCTGGTGGATATGTCTGCCAGCGATGTCGATTTGCGGGAGTTTTGCCGCGAGCAACAGCTGGAACCCATGATATTGCGGGGAGAATATTTCTCGGCACAAGCCCGTGATGTGGGAATGGCTGAAGTTTCTGTGATCCCTGAATCTGATTTATTGGGACAATCATTGCGTGGCATGAAGTTCCGTACACGTTATGGACTGAATGTGGTGGGCATAAGGCGCAGTGGTAAGGCACTGGAAGGTAAGCTGGTTGATGAGCCTTTGCTTCTTGGCGATACATTATTGGTGATTGGTGACTGGAAATTGATCAGCGCGTTAAAAACCAAAACGCCCGATTTCATCGTGTTGAACCTGCCTGCTGAAGTGGAAAGTGCCGCTCCTGCTGCATCACAAGCACCTCATGCGCTATTTTGTCTTGCCCTGATGGTTGCCATGATGCTGACTAACGAAATTCCGAATTTTATTGCTGCACTGATTGCTTGTCTACTGATGGGAAAATTCCGCTGTATCGATATGGAAAGTGCTTATCGGGCCATTCACTGGCCGAGTATTATTCTGATTGTCGGTATGATGCCTTTTGCGCTGGCATTACAGAAAACGGGTGGTATTGACTTAATTGTCCGCGGATTGATGGATGTTGCAGGTAATATGGGGCCACGGGTGATGTTGATGTGCCTGTTTGTGCTGTGTGCGGTTATCGGCCTGTTTATTTCCAATACCGCAACAGCAGTGCTAATGGCACCGATCGCGATTGCTGCGGCCAATCAGATGTCTGTTTCTCCCTTGCCCTTTGCGATGGTGATTGGCGTGGCTGCTTCAGCAGCGTTTATGACGCCGGTTTCCTCTCCCGTCAATACGTTGATATTGGGGCCGGGTGGATATCAGTTTGCGGATTTCCTGAAACTTGGCGTACCGTTTACACTAATTGTCATGGGGATCAGCGTCGCGATTATTCCTGTACTTTTCCCATTCTGATTCTCTTATCCCTCTATCATCCCTCTCTATCTCTCAATTTACGGTTATGTCGGCTGTAACTTGAGAGAAGAAGAGGGTATCGGGCGAACGTGCTCGTAGCTATGTAGCTATGTAGCTATGTAGCTATAGGCTGATTTCATCAAGAGAAAGACTGAAACTCGGCACAAAGACATCCATAAAATAATCCATTTCTGCGCTGTGTCGATCTGTCAGCGTTTTTTCTAACCGGGTTTTGGCCTGATTGAATTCGGTATTTCCCGCTGAAAGTTCTTCCAGACATTTTAAATAAGCACATAACGCATCAGCTTGTTTGATAATGAGGGTTTCTTCTTCCGTATGGCAATGTTCATCTAGGATAGAACGAAAATCATCCTGCAATTCAGCTGGCAGCATATCCAGCAACTTTTGCTGGGCAATTTTTTCTATTTTTTTATATTCGGAAGCAATTTGAGGATTGTAATACTTAATTGGGGTAGGTAAATCGCCGGTGATCACTTCGCTGGCATCGTGATACATCGCCAGCAGAGCTATCCGTTCAGCATTGACATTACCGTTGAATTTCCGATTCTTAATTACCGCCAGCGCGTGCGCAACAAAAGCGACCTGTAAACTGTGCTCTGAAACATTTTCTGTGCGCACATTTCGCATAAGAGGCCAACGGTTGATTAATTTCAAACGGGATAATTGGGCGAAAAAATGGCTCATGATCTTCCCTTTCTGCGGAATGGAGTGATTAATTGTGGGCGGGCGGAGAAAGGAAGTAAACCTCTTGAGTGTCAATTTTCTCAGTATTAGAAAAAATACAGGGAATAATCATTTATGACTAACTCATTAATGTCGGAAATAACCGTAAGCAGAAATAAGTTTCTTTTTTACATAGCGCCTACATCATTAAGTTATTAATACTTTCTGAAATAGACGCTAAAGGGTGAATATTATAGTTATTGGCGATAGTTACCGATAAATCGGGCAAACTTGTCTATAGCCATTTGTAAGTCAGTGACATGTGGCAGTGTGACGATACGGACATGATCAGGCTCTGGCCAGTTAAATGCGGTACCTTGAACCAGCAGGACTTTTTCCTGTAGTAAAAGATCCAGAACCATTTTTTGGTCATCATAAATATTGAAACGTTTGGTATCTATTTTCGGGAACATATATAGTGCCCCCATTGGCTTCACACAAGAAACACCCGGGATCTGATTAATCAGTTCCCATGCGCGATTGCGCTGCTCATAGAGTCTGCCGCCCGGAAGAATAAATTCACTGATACTCTGGTAGCCTCCCAGAGCCGTCTGGATTGCATGCTGCATCGGCACATTGGCGCAAAGGCGCATTGATGCCAGCATTTCTAATCCTTCAATATAGTCTTTTGCCTGTTTTTTCGGGCCATTCAGCACCATCCAGCCCTGACGGAAGCCAGCGACTCGGTAGGTTTTTGACAGACCATTAAAGGTAACGGTAAAGAGGTCAGGAGCCAATGCTGCAATAGAATGGTGCTGGGCATCATCATATAGAATTTTGTCGTAAATCTCGTCAGCGAAAATAATCAGATTATGCTGACGGGCAATTTCCACTATTTCCAATAACAGCTCTTTACTATATACCGCCCCGGTTGGGTTGTTCGGGTTAATAATAACGATACCACGGGTACGCGGGGTAATTTTACGGCGGATATCCTCTAAATCAGGGAACCAGCCTTGCTGTTCATCACACAGATAATGGACGGCATTGCCGCTGGAAAGTGATACTGCCGCAGTCCAAAGAGGATAGTCAGGCGCAGGAACCAGCATTTCATCCCCTGTATTCAACAGGGCCTGCATGGATTGAACGATAAGTTCAGAAACCCCGTTACCGATAAAGATATCTTCAACGGTAACATCCAGCATATTTCTGGCTTGATAATGCTGCATGATCGCCTTGCGCGCAGAATATAACCCTTTTGAATCGGAGTAACCTTGGGCTGTTGACAAGTTGCGGATGACATCGACCAAAATTTCATCGGGTGCTTCAAAGCCAAATGGAGCCGGATTACCTATGTTTAATTTCAGTACCTTATTGCCTTCTTCTTCGAGTCTTTTGGCTTCTTTGAGGGTATTCCCCCGGATGTCATAACAAACATTATCTAATTTGCTGGATTTATTAATGGAAAACATAGAGTGATCTAACCTCTTGGCGAAATGGATGTTACCCGGCATAAAAAGTGTAGTAATCAATGTACTCCTCTCGGTCTGTCTTTTGAAGAGACTTTGATATCTTTGGTTAAAACGGTTGTTTTAAGAATAAATGAACTGGCTTGCTCTCTAAAAAAATGTAATTTATTGGTTTTTTATTCCTGTTTATAATGTTTATTTGAAATTAATCTCTGGATAATTGCGTGTTTTTAGTTGACTGAGAGTGGTGAGGATGACATTTAGACAAGAAATTTTAGTTAAGTCGTCCGGAAAACCCCGAATTGTCAATAAAGGTAAGAAGGTTTGTATAATGTATTCTTATAATTTATCGTTACTGACGTAAAGTTAATTTAGGTTTTTATCACATGATCCTTAGACAATGTTTTTGAATTTTTAACCATGACATTTTCAGGTCTATTCTATGGAATGTGAACTCATTAAAAATACTAATATCGTATTGCTACTTTAAGTTTTCCTAATTCAGTTACGTTATTCTTTGAAGTCAGTCAGAAAAAGAATATTTATACTGGAAATTGGTGATTATGTGATGTAAATAGGGTTTTATCTCTGATTTATTTTTGGAATTGCATAAATTTTGTTAAGAAAGGAGAAAATAAAACCCATGACGCTCTAAATAGTAAAAAAAATGCAGTAAACCTTTGCCCTATTTAATAGAGTAGAGTAATGTCACAATCGGTATTATTTTATTTGATACTACTAAAGTAAAAACACCAGGTTAGTTAGTAATTATAGTAATTAAAATCAAAAAAAAGTGATGAATAAACAATGATAAATGCAAATCGTCAGATAATAAACCTCGATCTCGATCTGCTAAGAACTTTTGTTGCCGTTGCTGACTTAAATACTTTTGCAGCAGCAGCAGCAGCTGTTTCTAGAACGCAGTCAGCTGTAAGTCAGCAAATGCAGCGGTTAGAGCATCTAGTGGGAAGAGAGTTATTTGCTCGCCACGGCCGTAATAAGCTGCTGACCGAGCATGGGCTTCAACTTCTTGGTTATGCACGACAGATCCTCCGTGCCAATGACGATGCAACAGCATCATTAACCTACAATGATGCAGACGGCGAATTAAGAATAGGGGTATCAGATGACGCTGTTGATACACTTCTTCCATTCTTGTTGAACCGTATTGCCTCTGTCTATCCACGTGTAGCTGTTGATGTGCGGATTAAGCGCGCCCAGTTTATCGAAAGTATGTTGGATAACCATGAGATTGATTTGGCATTAACCACAGCAAAAATTAACCAGCATCCTAAAACGATCCTACGTTCTTCGCCTGTTCTATGGCATTGTGCGCCGGACTTCCAGTTGCAGACTAACGAACCTATACCTTTGGTTGTTATGGATGAAACCAACCCATTCCGCCAGATCGCATTGGATACTCTGGATATGGCAAACATTTCATGGCGTATTGCCTATGAAGCCGCCTCTCTGTCGGCTGTTCGTGCGGCTGTGAATGCAGAAGTCGGGATTACTGCCCGCCCTCTGGAAATGCATAATGCGGACCTGAGAATTCTGGGTGAAAGTGAAGGGCTGCCACGCCTACCAGAAATTCAATTCTTCTTATATCGGAATAATAATGAGCAGAATGAATCTGTTCTGACAGTTTTTGATGCGATAGAAAATAAGAAAACACCTTATACAGTAACACCTGTTGAATCCGATGAATCTAATGAATCTGACGAAACAGATGAATCTATTGAAACTATCAAATCGGCTGAATCAGTTGATGATACTTCCGTCGAAAATATAGACGAATAAGTATTAAGTGTTTTATAGGCTAATGTTTCCATTTTATTTGTGGAGATATTAGCCTGTTTTAATTAAATATTAATAATCCTCTCAAGTTTTCATTCCTATTTCTGATATTTTCCACAAGAAATATACCCTATTAAATTTCCTTTCCCTTTCGAATTTTAGTTAAAAGAATGTTGCTGTGTTAACAAATTTTATTTTGCTAAATTGATAAAATAAATCCGTTTTCAGAAATAGCGGTTTTATCGTACTTCGATAGTTCTTTTTAGAAACAATTTATTAGGTGTTGAATAAATTACATTCAGTTGTTGAATGTTTTTCAATGAAATTGTGCGCTTGATCATAAAAATACCCTAAGTCTCGCAGTGGAAAGACAGGTTTTTCCTGCGATAATGGTGTAGTAAAGTCGAGTTATCGGTTAGACTGGTTATGTCAGGATGATGACTTTTTACTCTACTGACACGTTTTAGCGGTGTACCAGCACAATGTGTTAATCAATGGTTTGTTGTTTGTAAATAAATGTGTGAGTGTTTTTGCCGTCATGGCAAAACATTGTTGAGAGGAATAAAAACCAAGACGATTCAAGCGACAAGAAGTATTTATTAGCGCTGTTTCAGATTTGGTTATTATCCCTTCCCATGAATCGATGTGGTGCAACACTGCCGGTAAAAAGAGCAGACACCTTGACACCACTTTTGATGAGTAAGCAACGAGTATGTCTACATCCACTGGAATTTTAGCCCATCACTGGGCATTTGCGGTTTTCCTGATAGGTGCCCTTGGGTTGTGCGCGCTCATGTTATTGGGCGGATACTTCATGGGAGGCAGAGCGAAAGCCAGAGCAAAACACATACCCTATGAATCAGGTATTGATTCGGTCGGCAGTGCGCGTCTGCGTCTGTCGGCGAAATTTTATCTGGTCGCCATGTTCTTCGTCATCTTCGATGTTGAAGCCCTTTACTTATATGCATGGGCCGTCTCTATCAAAGAGAGCGGTTGGTTGGGCTTTGCAGAAGCAAGCATTTTCATTTTGGTGTTAATGGCAGGTTTGGTTTATCTGGCGCGCATTGGTGCGTTGGACTGGACTCCCGCGCGCTCAAAACGCCAAGTCAGTAAACCGAGTGCTGATACTTATATGAGTAATACCAATATGAGTAATACCAGTATCAGCAATACCAGCGATACCAATAATACCAACAACAGTCATATGCAGTAATAGCGAGGCATAAAGATGGATTATACGCTCACCCGCATAGATCCTAACGGTGAGAATGACCGTTATCCCCTGCAAAAACAGGAAATTGTTAGCGATCCCCTGGAGCAGCATGTTCACCGCAGTGTCTACATGGGCAAATTAGAGAATGCCTTGCATGACATGGTGAACTGGGGAAGAAAAAACTCCTTGTGGCCCTATAACTTCGGCCTTTCTTGTTGTTATGTGGAAATGGTGACGTCATTCACTGCCGTTCACGATGTTGCACGCTTTGGGGCAGAAGTATTGCGTGCATCCCCGCGTCAGGCCGACTTCATGGTGATTTCCGGAACCTGCTTCGTCAAAATGGCTCCCGTCATTCAACGTCTGTATGACCAAATGCTGGAACCAAAGTGGGTTATTTCAATGGGAGCCTGTGCAAACTCGGGTGGTATGTACGATATTTACTCTGTGGTTCAGGGGGTAGATAAATTTATCCCTGTAGATGTTTATATTCCAGGCTGTCCTCCCCGCCCGGAAGCCTATATGCAGGCACTGCTGCTGTTGCAGGAGTCGATAGGCAAAGAACGCCGCCCATTGTCATGGGTTGTCGGCGATCAGGGGGTTTACCGTGCCAATATGCAATCAGAAAGAGAACGGAAACGCGGTGAACGTATCGCAGTGAAAAATCTGCGGACTCCAGACGAAATTTAAGGCTTTTAGCCATATAGCGTAACCAGAGCAATGTGTTGCGATCACAAAAACCCTGATCAAGCGTTGTGGTGAAGAATGATGACAGATCAGATAGCGCAAGAAAGCGCCCGGCCTGCTTGGGAAACACGGGATCACCTTGATGATCCTGTTGTGAACGAGCTTAAGCGTCAATTTGGCCCGGATGCCTTTACCGTCCAGCCTACCCGTACTGGTATGCCTGTTGTTTGGGTCAAGCGGGAACAGCTACTGGAAGTAATCACTTTCCTGAAAAAATTGCCCAAACCTTATGTCATGCTGTTTGACTTGCATGGTGTTGATGAGCGTCAACGCTCTCACCGGGAAGGGCTGCCTGCTGCGGATTTCTCAGTGTTTTATCACTTGATTTCCATTGAGCGTAACCGTGACATCATGCTGAAAGTCGCGCTTGCTGAACAAGACCTGAATATCCCTACCATCACGTCAATTTTTTCGAATGCCAATTGGTATGAACGTGAAACGTGGGAAATGTTTGGCATTACATTCAATGGGCATCCGAATTTGCGCCGCATCCTGATGCCGCCAACATGGGAAGGTCATCCGCTGCGCAAGGAATATTCCGCGCGGGCCACGGAATTCGATCCCTTCATTTTGACCAAGCAGAAAGAAGATCTGGAAATGGAAGCCCTGACTTTCAAACCAGAAGAGTGGGGTATGAAGCGAGGTACTGACAATGAGGATTTCATGTTCCTCAACCTCGGCCCGAACCATCCTTCTGCCCACGGTGCATTCCGTATTATCCTGCAACTTGATGGCGAAGAAATCGTTGATTGCGTTCCCGATATTGGCTACCACCATCGTGGTGCTGAAAAAATGGGTGAACGCCAGTCATGGCACAGCTATATCCCTTATACCGACCGTATCGAATACTTAGGTGGATGTGTCAATGAAATGCCTTATGTGCTGTCAGTTGAAAAACTGGCGGGCATTGAGGTGCCGGATCGTGTGAAAACCATCCGCGTCATGCTGTCTGAGTTGTTCCGCATTAACAGCCACTTGCTTTATATCAGTACATTTATCCAAGACGTTGGTGCAATGACGCCCGTCTTCTTTGCCTTTACTGACCGACAGAAAGTTTACGATGTTGTTGAAGCCATTACCGGATTCCGTATGCATCCGGCGTGGTTCCGTATCGGTGGTGTTGCTCATGACCTGCCACGCGGCTGGGATAAACTTTTGCGAGATTTGTTGGACTGGCTGCCGAAACGTTTGAATTCCTATGTTAAAGCTGCGCTGAAAAACAGTGTCCTGAAAGGGCGTTCTGTTGGGGTGGCTGCCTACAATTCTAAACAGGCTCTGGACTGGGGTGTGACTGGCGCGGGGCTGCGTGCAACGGGTATCAGTTTTGACGTGCGTAAGTGGCGTCCTTATTCCGGTTATGAGAATTTCGATTTTGAAGTTCCGACAGGTTACAACGGTGACTGCTATGACCGTGTGATGCTGAAAGTGGAAGAAATCCGTCAGAGTATGCGCATCCTTGAGCAGTGTCTCAAGAATATGCCAGAAGGCCCGTTCAAGGCTGATCATCCTCTGACCACGCCACCACCGAGAGAGCGTACCTTGCAGCACATCGAAACCATGATTAATCACTTCCTGCAAGTGTCATGGGGACCGGTCATGCCTGCCAATGAATCATTCCAGATGATCGAAGCAACGAAAGGTATCAACAGTTATTACCTGACCAGTGATGGTAGCACCATGAGCTACCGCACCCGCATCCGCACCCCGAGTTTTGCTCATTTGCAGCAGATCCCATCGGTGATCCGGGGCAGTCTGGTATCCGACCTTATCGTCTATCTGGGCAGTATCGATTTTGTTATGTCTGATGTGGATCGCTAACGATGCAAAGTGAATTTAACGCAAACAAGCAAGCACGTCTTGATGTGGTTAACGTAACGGACGCTCAGACACCGGATAAGTTTGTCCTGAGTACGGAAGAGCGTGATGCCATTGAGCATGAAAAACACCATTACGAAGATCCGCGTGCTGCGTCAATTGAAGCACTGAAAATTGTGCAGAAACAGCGTGGCTGGGTGCCGGATGGCGCTATTTATGCCATTGCTGAGGTGTTAGGCATTCCAGCCAGTGATGTAGAAGGGGTGGCGACGTTTTACAGCCAGATTTATCGCCAGCCGGTAGGACGTCACATTATTCGTTACTGTGACAGTGTTGTTTGTCACATCACGGGCTATCAGGGCGTTCAGGCAGCGATAGAATCGCACCTGAACATTTGTCCGGGGCAGACCACAGCAGACGGGCGTTTCACACTGTTGCCAACCTGCTGTCTGGGTAACTGTGACAAGGGGCCGACCATGATGATTGATGAAGACACCCACAGTTATGTCAAAGCCGAAGAAATTGAACGATTACTGGAGCAGTATCCATGACAACGCATTCAGGAGTGAAAGAAATAATCCGCGCAGCGGAAACTCATCCCCTGACATGGCGGTTGCGTGATGACCAACAACCTGTTTGGTTGGATGAATACCGAAGCAAGAATGGTTACAAAGGAGCCGAAAAAGCACTGAAAGGCATGGCTCCTGATGAAATTACCGCACTGGTGAAAGATGCAGGCTTAAAAGGCCGTGGTGGTGCGGGGTTCTCCACAGGCTTGAAATGGAGCCTGATGCCAAAAGACGAAAGTATGAATATCCGCTACTTGCTGTGCAATGCGGATGAAATGGAGCCGGGTACTTATAAAGACCGTCTGCTGATGGAGCAACTGCCGCACCTGCTGGTGGAAGGTATGTTGATCAGTGCCTTTGCGCTGAAAGCTTATCGTGGCTACATCTTCCTGCGTGGCGAATATGTTGAGGCTGCCGTTCATTTGCGCAAAGCAATTGAAGAAGCCAAATCGGCGGGCCTGCTTGGCAAGAATATTTTGGGTAGCGGCTTTGATTTTGAACTGTTTGTTCATACCGGCGCGGGACGTTATATCTGCGGTGAAGAAACCGCACTGATTAACTCCCTTGAAGGGCGTCGCGCGAACCCACGTTCAAAACCCCCGTTCCCTGCGACATCGGGTGCCTGGGGTAAACCGACGTGCGTCAACAATGTCGAAACCCTGTGTAACGTTCCCGCTATCCTCGAACATGGCAAAGAGTGGTACATCGGTCTGAGTGAAGGCAAAAGTAAAGATGCCGGCACTAAATTGATGGGCTTTTCTGGACGGGTCAAAAATCCGGGACTTTGGGAACTGCCTTTTGGTACGACAGCCCGTGAAATTCTCGAAGATTACGCGGGTGGTATGCGTGACGGACTGAAATTCAAGGCATGGCAACCGGGTGGGGCAGGAACTGATTTTCTGACAGAAGATCACCTTGATCTGCCAATGGATTTTGAAAGCATTGCCAAAGCGGGTAGTCGTTTGGGAACAGCACTGGCAATGGCTGTGGATCATGAAATCAATATGGTTTCTCTGACCCGCAATCTTGAAGAGTTCTTTTCCCGTGAATCCTGCGGCTGGTGTACACCATGCCGTGATGGTTTGCCGTGGAGTGTCAAAATTCTCCGTGCCATTGAGAATGGCAAAGGCCAGCCGGGTGATATTGAAACGCTGGAGCAACTCTGCCGTTTTCTTGGCCCGGGTAAAACTTTCTGTGCCCATGCACCTGGCGCTGTAGAGCCTTTGCAGAGTGCTATCAAATACTTCCGTGAAGAATTTGAAGCGGGCATTGTGACTAAAGATTACGGCAATACCAGTCTGATTGCGGGCATTCAACCAAACCTGCTGAAGCAGCGTTGGTAGGGTTGATTAAATTTTGATTAACGCCTGCCACGGCAGGCCATTGGGAAGCATGCTGACTATGGCTACGATACATGTAGACGGCAAAGATTATGATGTAAACGGGGCTGATAACCTGTTGCAAGCCTGCCTCTCATTGGGGCTTGATATACCTTATTTTTGCTGGCATCCGGCGCTGGGAAGCGTTGGCGCTTGCCGCCAGTGTGCGGTGAAGCAATATCAGAACGCGGAAGATACGCGCGGTCGTCTGGTGATGTCTTGTATGACACCTGCGACAGACGGCTCGTATATCTCCATTAATGATGAAGAAGCAAAGCAATTCCGCGCGAGCGTCGTGGAATGGCTGATGACCAACCATCCTCACGACTGCCCTGTTTGTGAGGAAGGGGGAAACTGTCACTTGCAGGATATGACGGTAATGACGGGGCATTCATTCCGTAAATACCGTTTTACCAAACGTACTCACAAAAATCAGGAATTGGGGCCGTTCATTGCTCATGAAATGAACCGTTGCATCGCCTGTTACCGTTGTGTCCGCTACTACAAAGAGTATGCGGACGGAACGGATTTCGGCGTTTATGGTGCTCATGACAACGTCTATTTTGGCCGTACTGAAAGTGGCACATTAGAAAGTGAATTTTCCGGTAACCTTGTCGAAATCTGCCCGACAGGGGTATTCACCGACAAAACCCATTCAGAACGCTATAATCGTAAATGGGATATGCAGTTTGCACCAAGTATCTGCCAGCAGTGCAGCATCGGCTGTAACACCAGTCCCGGTGAACGCTACGGTGAATTGCGCCGGATTGAAAACCGTTACAATGGCACCGTCAACCACTACTTTATGTGTGATCGTGGGCGTTTCGGTTACGGTTATGTCAATCGTGATGATCGTCCTCGCCAGCCACAGCAGTTGCGTGGGGATCAGTGGATTTCACTGAATGCCGATCAGGTGATGCAAGGTGGTGCAGATATCTTGCGTCAGGCGAAAAATGCCATTGGTATCGGCTCGCCTCGTGCCAGTATTGAAAGTAACTTTGCCTTGCGTGAATTGGTCGGGGCGGAAAACTTTTACAGCGGCATTGCAGTAGAAGAACAGAACCGTCTCGATATGATGCTGGAAATACTCCAGCAAGGCGGGGTGTATACGCCATCCCTGCGTGAAATTGAAGATTACGATGCGGTACTGGTGTTAGGGGAAGACTTGACCCAAACCGCAGCCCGCATGGCGTTATCAGTACGTCAGGCAGTGAAAGGCAAAGCGCGTGAAATGGCGGCTGCCCAGAAAGTGGCAGACTGGCAGATAGCCGCCGTCATGAATATTGGTCAGCACGCCAAATATCCTCTGTTCATGACCAGCGTTGATAGTACCCGATTGGACGATGTTGCCGCATGGAGTTATCACGCACCGGTTGATGATCAGGCGCGCTTTGGTTTTGCCATCGCTCATGCCCTGAACAGTATCGCTCCGGCTGTGGATGATTTGCCGGATGAACTGAAAGCGAAAGTGGAAATAATCACACAAGCTCTGCGTGATGCGAAAAAACCCCTGATTATCAGTGGCAGCAACCCGGGCAGTGATACCTTGATTCAGGCTGCGGCAAATATTGCGTGGGCACTGAAAGACAAAGGCGCAAATGTTGGACTGACTTATGTCGCCGCGTATGCCAATAGTCTTGGTTTGGCGATGATGGAAGCGCAACCATTGGATGCGGCTTTGCAGCGTATCACTAAAGGAGATTCAGATACTGCCATTGTGGTGGAAAACGATCTCTATCGTCATGCGCCTGCGGATAAAATTGACCGTGCACTGGATAGCCTGAAAAATCTGATTGTTGTTGATCATCAGCGCACCGCTATTATGGATAAAGCGCATTTGATTCTGTCAGCGTCCAGTTTTGCTGAAAGTGACGGCACATTGGTCAATCAGGAAGGTCGCGCCCAGCGTTATTTCCAGGTCTACGAGCCTTCATTCTATGACAAATCCATCGTGATGCTGGAAAGCTGGCGCTGGATGCACTCTCTGTATACCACGTATACACAATGCCAGACTGACTGGACGCAACTTGACCATGTCATTGAAGCCTGTGTCAAAGCCATGCCGCAATTCAAAGGCATCGTTAATGCGGCACCAGATGCCTCATTCCGTATTCGTGGACAAAAACTGGCTCGTTCACCTCATCGCTACAGTGGTCGTACCGCTATGCTGGCTGATGTCAGTGTTCATGAGCAACGTCAGCCACAGGATATCGACACCGCATTTGCCTTCTCAATGGAAGGAAATAACAGCCCATTTGCTCCGCGTCAGCAAATCCCATTTGCATGGGCACCGGGCTGGAACTCACCACAAGCATGGAACAAATTTCAGGCTGAAGTGGGCGGCAAGCTGCGTTTCGGCGATCCGGGTGTGCGTCTGATTGAAACAGTCGATGGCGGATTGAACTACTTTGATAGCATTCCGACGGCATTTACTGCACAAAAAAATCAATGGTATGTTGCCCCTTACTTCCATCTGTTCGGCAGTGATGAATTATCACAACGTTCTGATGTGATTCAGGAGCGTATGCCCGAGCCGTACGTGATGATCAATCATAAAGATGCGGAACACCTGAATGTGAAAGAAGGTGCTGTCATGGCGTTTGATTGTGAAGGGCAACAACTGCGTTTAACTGTGCGCCTGAGTCGCAATCTGGTTCAGGGGCAAGTCGGTCTGCCACTCGGGATGCAGGGCATTCCTCCGGTTCTGGCAGGCAAATCAGTCAATAATTTGCGGGAGGTTGCATAATGAGTTGGCTTACTCCCGACGTGATTGAAATCCTGATTGCCGTGCTGAAAGCAGCGGTCATTCTGCTGGTTGTGGTCGTCTGCGGGGCATTCATGAGTTTCTTTGAACGTCGCATACTTGGGTTGTTCCAGAACCGTTACGGGCCAAACCGTGTGGGATGGGGCGGCTCATTGCAGCTCGTCGCAGACATGATCAAAATGTTCTTCAAAGAAGACTGGGCACCCCGCTTCTCTGATCGGGCCATTTTTACATTGGCTCCTGTCATTGCGTTCTGCTCATTGCTTCTGGCCTTTGCTATCGTGCCGGTGAGTCCGACGTGGATGGTGGCAGACCTGAACATCGGTATTTTATTCTTCATGATGATGGCGGGTCTGGCGGTTTATGCCGTGCTGTTTGCCGGCTGGGCGAGTAATAACAAATATTCTCTGTTGGGTGCGATGCGGGCAACAGCACAGACACTGAGTTATGAAGTGTTTCTCGGTCTGTCCATGATGGGGGTTGTGGCACAAGCCGGTTCCTTCAACATGGTAGATATCGTCAACTCACAGCAACATATCTGGAATATCATTCCCCAATTCTTTGGCTTCCTGACCTTTGCCATTGCAGGCGTAGCGGTGTGTCACCGTCACCCCTTTGACCAACCGGAAGCAGAGCAAGAACTGGCCGACGGTTATCATGTCGAATATTCCGGCATGAAATTCGGGCTGTTCTTTGTGGGGGAATATATCGCTATCGTGACGGTATCAGCCTTAATCGTTACATTGTTCTTCGGTGGCTGGAATGGGCCTCTCTTGCCTCCATTCATCTGGTTTGCGCTGAAAACGGCATTTTTCATGATGATGTTTATCTTGATCCGTGCCTCACTGCCGCGCCCACGTTATGACCAGGTGATGTCGTTTGGCTGGAAAGTCTGCCTGCCTTTAACGTTACTCAACATGCTGGCGACTGCCGCAGTGATTTTATACAACGCTCAATAAAGGGGTGATTGAACCATGACATTGAAAGAGTTAGTGGTCGGTTTCGCCACCCAGGTACGCAGTATTTGGATGATAGGGCTTCATGCCTTCCATAAACGCGAAACAAAAATGTATCCGGAAGAGCCGGTTTACCTGCCACCCCGTTACCGTGGGCGCATCGTTCTGACGCGTGATCCTGACGGTGAAGAGCGTTGTGTTGCGTGTAACTTGTGCGCGGCTGTGTGTCCGGTGGGATGTATCTCACTGCAAAAAGCCGAGCATAAAGATGGTCGCTGGTATCCTGAATTCTTCCGCATCAACTTCTCGCGTTGCATTTTCTGCGGCCTGTGTGAAGAAGCTTGCCCGACAACCGCTATCCAGTTGACACCGGATTTTGAGTTGGGTGAATTCAAGCGTCAGGATCTTGTGTACGAAAAAGAAGACCTGCTGATTTCAGGGCCGGGCAAATATCCTGACTATAACTTTTACCGTAAGACAGGTATGGCGATTGACGGCAAAGATAAAGGTGAAGGCGACAATGAAGCCAAACCTATCGACGTTAAAAGCTTGTTGCCATAAGGAGCGATATTCATGGAACTTACATTTTATGTCGCAGGGCTGGTTGCCATCCTCGCAACACTCAGGGTAATAACCCATACCAATCCGGTACATGCGTTGCTGTACCTGATTATCTCCTTGCTGGCCTTGTCCGTCGTATTTTTTTCAATGGGTGCCTATTTCGCAGGTGCGCTGGAAATCATTGTTTACGCCGGGGCGATCATGGTGTTGTTCGTCTTCGTCGTGATGATGCTGAATCTGGGGAAATCAGTCGTTGAGCAGGAGCGGGCATGGTTACAACCCCGAGCCTGGATTGGCCCGTCTATCCTGTCTATCGTGCTGCTGATTGCGTTGGTTTATTCCATCAGCACTCTGCCAGCGGCGGTAATCAATGGTGAAGTAGTCAGTGCGAAAGAAGTCGGCATTAGCTTGTTTGGCCCTTATGTACTGGCGGTTGAACTCGCTTCTTTACTGCTGCTGGCCGGGCTGGTGGTGGCTTACCACATTGGCCGTGAAAATAAACAGGGTGAAGTGATCAGCAATCGAGCGGAGGACCAACAATGATAGCGTTAGACCATGGTCTTATTCTGGCGGCCATTCTGTTTACATTGGGCTTTACGTGCCTGATTATCCGCCGCAATCTGTTATTCATGCTGATCGGGTTGGAAATCATGATCAATGCTTCAGCGCTGGCGTTTGTTGTTGCCGGCAGCTATTGGCACCAACCTGATGGTCAGGTGATGTATATTCTTGCCATCACTCTGGCAGCAGCCGAGGCGAGTATCGGTCTGGCACTGTTACTACAGTTGCACCGTCGTCGCCAAACCCTGAATATTGATACAGTCAGTGAGATGCGCGGATGAACTTACTCTATTTAACTATTCTGCTGCCACTGCTGGGATTTTTGCTCTTAGCATTTTCCCGTGGCCGCTGGTCTGAAAATTTGTCAGCCACCATTGGGAGTGGTTCGGTTGGTCTGGCAGCGTTAACCACACTCTGGGCAGGGATTGATTTTGTTTCCCAAAACGGGGCAGGGGGGCTGGTCTACAGCCAGACATTGTGGAACTGGATGGACGCGGGGGATTTCAGTATCCCTGTTAATCTGGTACTGGATGGCCTGTCACTGACCATGCTGAGTGTTGTGACTGGCGTCGGTTTCCTGATCCACATTTACGCTTCCTGGTACATGCGGGGTGAAGAAGGTTATTCCCGCTTCTTCGCCTATACCAACCTGTTTATCGCCAGCATGGTGGTACTGGTACTGGCTGATAATATGCTGCTGATGTACCTCGGTTGGGAAGGCGTGGGTCTGTGTAGTTACCTGTTAATCGGTTTCTACTACAAAACCCCTGCCAATGGTGCAGCGGCAATGAAAGCCTTTATCGTGACCCGTGTCGGTGACGTGTTCCTTGCCATTGGGATGTTTATCCTTTATGACCAAGTCGGCACGTTGAGTTTCCGCGAGTTGGCCGTTCTGGCTCCACAGCACATTGAAGCTGGTTCTGCTGCGATTACATGGGCAACCCTGATGATTCTGGGTGGGGCAGTAGGTAAATCAGCACAGTTACCATTGCAAACATGGCTGGCAGATGCGATGGCAGGCCCGACGCCGGTTTCTGCTTTGATCCACGCTGCAACAATGGTGACTGCGGGTGTTTATCTGATTGCCCGCAGTCATGCACTGTTCCTGATGGCGCCAGACATTCTGCATCTGGTGGGAATTATTGGGGCTGTCACCTTACTGTTGGCGGGTTTTGCCGCATTGGTTCAGACCGATATCAAACGTGTGCTGGCTTACTCAACCATGAGCCAGATTGGTTACATGTTCCTGGCATTGGGCGTACAGGCGTGGGATGCCGCTATTTTCCATCTCATGACCCATGCGTTCTTTAAGGCACTGTTGTTCTTGGCTTCTGGTTCAGTAATTCTGGCCTGCCATCATGAACAGAATATCTTCAAAATGGGGGGGCTGAGAAAACGTATCCCGTTTGTTTATCTCTGTTTCCTCGTGGGGGGGGCTGCACTTTCGGCTCTGCCTTTATTGACCGCAGGTTTCTACAGTAAAGATGAAATCTTGTGGGGCGCACTGGCAAATGGTCATATGAACCTGATGCTGGCGGGGCTGATCGGGGCATTGATGACATCCCTGTACACCTTCCGCATGATCTTCATCGTGTTCCACGGTGAAGAAAATACCCATTCTCATCCCGTCAAGGGCATTACCCACACCTTGCCATTGTCAGTATTGCTGGTGTTGTCCACCTTTATTGGCGGCACGCTGATTGTGCCGCCATTGTCAGGTGTTCTGCCAGAAAGCAACGCTGGACATGATGGCAAAATGACACTGGAAATCATTTCTGGTGTGGTTGCCGTTGTCGGTATCTTGCTGGCAGCAGCGCTGTATCTTGGCAAACGTAGTTTGGTCAATGTCATTGCAAACAGTGCACCGGGACGTTTCTTCTCGACATGGTGGTTCCATGCGTGGGGATTCGATGCGCTGTATGACTGGGTATTCGTGAAACCATTCAAAGAGATTACCCGCTTATTGCAGAATGATCCTTTGAACTCACTGATGAACATTCCTGCCGTATTGTCACGTTGGGGCAATAAAGGGCTGCGTTGGAGTGAGAACGGACAAGTCCGTTGGTACGCTACCTCTATGGGGTTGGGTGCAGTGCTGGTTTTAGCTCTGCTGCTTTTGGTTTAATTAAGGGACACATTGCGCCATGCTATTACCTTGGCTAATTCTTCTGCCCTTCATCGGAGGCCTGCTGTGTTGGCAGGCGGAGCGCTTCGGCACACGTATGCCACGTTGGATAGCGCTTCTCGCGATGGGGCTGACGCTGTTACTCTCCCTGCACTTATGGTTGCAGGGCGGTTATACACTCACCAACCCACAGGGTATTCCACAGTGGCAATCAGAGTTTATGCTGCCGTGGATACCTCGTTTTGGCATTAGCATTCATCTGGCACTGGATGGTCTTTCCTTGCTGATGGTCGTGCTGACGGCATTGCTGGGTCTGATGGCGATCCTCTGTTCGTGGAATGAAAACCAGCCATACCAAGGATTCTTCCATCTTAACCTGCTATGGATACTCGGCGGTGTGATGGGCGTCTTCCTTGCCATTGACCTGTTCCTGTTCTTCTTCTTCTGGGAAGTGATGCTGGTTCCAATGTACTTCTTGATTGCCTTGTGGGGTCACAGAGGTTCGGAAGGCAAAACCCGTATCACAGCGGCAACGAAATTCTTCATCTATACCCAAGCCAGTGGTTTGGTGATGTTGATTGCCATTTTGGCACTGGCTTTTGTTCACCATGATGCAACAGGTGAATGGTCATTCAACTATGAAACATTGTTGAATACGCCGATGTCATACACCGTCCAATACTTGTTGATGTTGGGCTTCTTTATTGCTTTCGCCGTGAAAATGCCGGTTGTTCCTTTGCACGGTTGGTTGCCGGATGCCCATAGTCAGGCACCCACGGCGGGTTCCGTTGACCTTGCGGGGATCTTGTTGAAAACCGCAGCGTATGGTCTGTTGCGTTTCGGACTGCCCCTGTTTCCACAAGCCTCGGCGGACTTCGCCCCGATTGCAATGTGGCTGGGTGTCTTTGGTATTTTCTACGGTGCATGGATGGCTTTCAGCCAGACGGATATCAAACGCCTGATTGCTTATACCAGTGTTTCCCACATGGGCTTCGTTCTTATCGCTATCTATACGGGCAGCCAGCTTGCTTATCAGGGCGCGGTTATCCAGATGATTGCTCATGGTTTGTCAGCCGCAGGGCTGTTCATTCTGTGTGGTCAGTTATATGAACGTCTGCATACACGCGACATGCGCCAGATGGGCGGCTTGTGGGGAAGAGTTCAACTGTTGCCTGCGATATCCCTGTTTTTCGCAGTAGCAACATTGGGGATGCCGGGAACGGGTAACTTTGTCGGTGAATTCATGATCCTGTTCGGCAGTTTCAGCAACTTCACCCTGATTACGACGGTATCCGTATTTGGTTTGGTTTTCGCGTCTGTTTACGCGCTGTACCTGATGCAGAAAGCTTATTATGGAACACCAAAGACGGATAAACCATTACCACAGATGGATGCCCGTGAAATCTCAATTTTGCTGTTGCTGGTCGTCTTGCTGGTGATTTTGGGTGTCTACCCACAACCAATCCTTGATACCTCAGCCGCCGCGATGAGTAACATCCAGAATTGGTATTCAGCTTCACTTTTAACTACAAGGCCGTAATTCGCCATGACAATAACTTCTGAACAATTGATCGCACTGTTGCCGCTATTGATCGTCGGATTGACGGTGGTGGTTGTGATGCTGTCCATTGCGTGGCGACGCGATCATTTCACCAATGTCATCCTGACGGTAATCGGACTCAATCTGGCTCTTCTCTCTCTCTATTTTGTGGGACAACAAGAGCCGATGGATGTCACACCACTGATCCATGTTGATCGCTTTGCTATGTTCTATACAGCCCTTGTGCTGATTGCGAGCCTTGCAACGACGACATTTGCCTATTCATGGCTGGAGAACTATCCCGATAACAAAGAAGAATTTTATCTTTTGGTGCTGATAGCGGCTGTTGGGGGAATTCTGCTCTCTTCTGCCAACCATATGGCATCGTTGTTTATCGGGATTGAATTGATCACCCTGCCATTGTTTGGTTTAGTGGGCTACGCCTATCGCCAGAAACGCTCACTGGAAGCCAGTATCAAATACATGTTGCTATCCGCTGCGGCGTCTTCATTCCTGCTATTTGGCATTGCGTTGCTGTATGCAGAATCCGGTGATTTGTCCTTCACATCACTGGGCCGAAGCCTGAGCGACAGTAAACTGCATGAACCGTTGATCTTGGCGGGATTAGGTATGATGCTTGTGGGATTGGGCTTCAAACTTTCCCTCGTGCCTTTCCAACTGTGGACACCGGATGTTTACCAAGGCGCACCAGCACCGGTATCAACCTTTCTGGCGACGGCAAGTAAAGTGGCTATCTTTGCTGTGGTTATGCGCTTATTCATTGAAGCGCCGGTCACCGACAGCGAAACCCTGCGCATTGTGCTGACTGTCATTGCCATTGCATCAATCTTGTTTGGTAACTTGCTGGCATTGACCCAAAGCAACATTAAACGTCTGCTGGGTTACTCATCCATTTCTCATCTGGGCTATTTGCTGGTGGTATTGATTGCCATCAAAGATCACACACTGGCAGAAGAGACGGCAGGTATTTATCTGGTCGGTTACCTGCTTGCCAGCATCGGTGCATTTGGCGTAGTAAGCCTGATGTCCAGCCCATACCGAGGGCCGGATGCGGATTCGCTGTTCTCATATCGCGGCCTGTTCTGGCATAAACCAATCCTGTCAGCAGTAATGACCATCATGATGCTGTCACTGGCGGGGATACCATTAACTTTCGGCTTCATCGGTAAATTCTACGTTATCGCGACAGGTGTTGAAGCGAAATTATGGTGGCTGACTGGTGCGGTAGTGTTGGGTAGTGCCATTGGTCTTTACTACTATCTGCGTGTAATGGTGAGTTTGTACCTGCCTGCACCGAAAACACTGAACCGCGATACGCCACACAACTGGGCATTCACCGCTGGCGGGATAGTTGTGTTGCTTACTGGATTGCTGGTATTGATCCTCGGTATCTGGCCACAACCGTTAATTGATATTGTTCAGCAGACGAAAAGCGTTCTGTAAGACAATAAACTAAATAATCTGATTAAAAACCCAGTCATTGTTGGCTGGGTTTTTTTATTTATTCAAAAAATCGGGCGATCGTCTTAGATCCAGATGTCAATTTGCCAATAAATGAGTTGAGAATATGTATTGAAATATCGCTTACTTATAAATTAAAAAAAAGAAATGAAGACTATGCTTATAAAACAAGGTGCCTGATTTTAAGAGATAGGAAACAAATTATTTAATAAATATGAATGTCAATGACTTATTAGTCAATAATGAAGCGAATCAAAATATACACCAGAAGAATAACGGGAAAGTAGAGGATAGTTTTACAAAATGAGTAAAAAGTATACTGATTGTTCCATCTATTAACAGATTCCCGTCTCCCTTTTTCTTGAAGATGAGCAGATAACCGGCGGAATAGCCATATATAAACAAGTATATAAATAGGCCAGATGATAATTATAATTTTAGACAGCTCTCTTCCACCTATAGGATAAAGTATCAGAGGAATAGCAAAAAATCCCAAAATAGCTCGGATATCTAGTCTTTTTAAAGCATCAAGAATTTTTTGATCATGTTTTTTCGTTTTATATCTGGACAATGTCACTATACCAAACGGGTTTGAATTAATATGAATGTTGAATAAAGGAATTTAACTAACTAATTGTTATAAAAAAAGATTTAATATCTATTTTTGTGACGTCCATAATTTTTATTTTTTTATTTCTACTGCTTAAATTCTTCTTATCATCATTTTTCATACCTCTCCATAAGTACAGTTGCTTCTACTTTTATGTTAAGGTGACTTTTAGCGCAGGCTGTGTGAATAATAATCACAATCGGTCTTGGAGGCATGTAATCATTTGATATGATTATTTTTATTTATTGGGATCTCTGCACAAATTGCTTATTGGAGTAAACAGGAGATAGTGTCGAACACTAATTTTGAAGGATAATTATGAGTCAAGATAATACTGGTCAGGTAAAGACTAAAACTTCCATTAACCCACCAGTTTTTTTCTTCTCGGCGTTTTTAGTCATTGCACTGGTGACATTCGCTGGTTTGAAACCCGAACTTGCCGACCGATGGTTTAAGGCTTTGCAGCAGGATATTTTTATTAATGCCAGTTGGTTTTATATTCTTGCTGTTGCTTTGATTTTGCTTTCGGTGACCTATCTGGGCTTGTCCCGATACGGCAATATAAAACTGGGCCCCGACCATGCTGAACCAGATTTCAGTTATTTTTCCTGGTTTGCCATGCTCTTTTCAGCGGGGATGGGGATCGGGCTTATGTTCTTTGGCGTGGCTGAACCAGTCATGCATTATCTGTCCCCACCAGTAGGTACGCCAGAAAGTATCGCTGCTGCAAAACAAGCGATGAAACTGACGTTTTTCCATTGGGGGCTTCATGCTTGGGCAATTTATGCCATTGTGGCGTTGATTCTGGCATTTTTTAGTTATCGACACGGTTTGCCTTTAACACTGCGCTCGGCGCTGTATCCGATTATCGGCGATAAAATTTATGGGCCGATTGGTCACGCCGTGGATATTTTTGCCGTGATTGGCACCGTATTTGGTGTCGCTACTTCCTTAGGTTATGGTGTCCTTCAGGTCAATGCGGGTCTTAACCATCTGTTTGGTATTCCTATCAACGAGACAGTACAGGTTGTACTGATTGTTGTTATCACTGCTTTGGCAACTCTTTCTGTTGTTTCCGGTCTGGATAAAGGTATTCGTATTCTGTCCGAATTGAATCTGGGTCTGGCGGTTTTATTGTTGATTTTGATCGTGGCTTTGGGGCCGACCGTATTGTTGCTGAAATCCTTCGTGGAAAACACCGGCGGCTACCTTTCGGAAATTGTCAGCAAAACCTTTAACCTGTACGCCTATGAGCCCAAATCCAGTAATTGGCTGGGAGGATGGACATTATTGTACTGGGGATGGTGGTTATCATGGTCTCCGTTCGTTGGTATGTTTATCGCAAGGGTTTCCCGAGGTCGGACAATCAGAGAATTTGTGACAGGTGTTCTGTTTGTTCCCAGCGGTTTTACCCTTATGTGGATGACAGCATTTGGTAACAGCGCGATTGATCTGATTGCCAATAAAGGGGCAAAAGAATTAGCTCATGTAGTAAAAACAGATGTCTCTCTGGCATTGTTTAACTTTTTGGAATACTTCCCGTTTCCTACCGTACTTTCATTTATTGCAATGGCAATGGTTGTCATGTTCTTTGTAACCTCTGCGGATTCCGGTGCCATGGTGGTTGATACACTGGCGTCCGGCGGCGCGAACTACACACCGGTTTGGCAACGGATCTTCTGGGCTGGATTGATGGGCGTTGTGGCTATCGCATTATTACTTGCAGGTGGCTTATCTGCCTTGCAAACAGTCACAATCGCTAGTGCGCTGCCTTTCTCTGTCATCCTGCTGATATCAATCTATGGCTTACTTAAAGCATTACGGGTTGATGCCTACAAGAAAGACAGCCAGCAAATGACCACGATTGCCCCTCCGGCCAGCCGTAACCCGATTCCTTGGCAGCGGAGGCTAAGAAATATCGTCTATTATCCGAAGTGCTCGCAGGTGAAACGCTTTATGAGCGAAGTGATCCAACAGGCAATGGAAATGGTGGCGGAGGAGCTGGGGAAGCAAAATAAAATCGTTGTGATCAATGATGAAACGAATGACCGTATTCATTTTGAAATAGATTTTGGCGAAAACCTCAACTTTGTGTATGAAGTTCGTTTGAGAGGCTATATTCAGCCGGCATTTGCTATCGCGGGTTTGGGAGATGATGAAAAAAGTGAGGAACAAAAATATTATCGTGCAGAAGTTTACCTGAAGGAAGGTGGGCAGGATTACGATCTGATGGGATGGACGCAAGAGCAGATCATCCATGATATTTTGGATCAATACGAGAAGCACATTCACTTTTTACATTTGGTTCGTTAATGAACAGCTATAGGGGTGATCCGACTGTCGGGTCACCCGCCGCTACTTAGTGACTATGGATCAGAATTGTGTCCACACCTATTTCTAGAACTCAACGGGCAATTGCCCGTTTTCTTTAAGGTTTCAATCTCCTTACTGTGTCGATGAAGGATCAGGTAATTGTTGTGACCCTTTTCCCATCACGCGGGATCCGGGCACTATGCGAGGCTCTAATACAGTCCTCAGCGAATAGAACTAGGTATGCTTATTTAGTGTAAGACTATAAATAACAATTTTGTACAATATTTAACATCTAGGCGGGGATATCGTTAAGGTAAATTTAACTTAATGGCACTATGGGATGTTATATAACAACGATAACTTTTGGATTAGACACCCACCAGAAATTGCTTCAAAGGATTTTGGGAAAGCAAAGCGGGTTATTGCAAAGAGGGAAAAATCAAGGCAAAACGGTACCGCATTGTTGATTTGCAAGAGAATCGTTTTATTAATGGCTCTGGAGAAGTCACTGATTTCTAGGAGGTAGATGCTTATGACGCAATTATTTGCAATGGCAGTTTTTGCCCTTGTAACTTCTATATCGCCAGGACCGGTAAACATAATAGCGACAGTTACCGGAGCCAATTGCGGATATATTCGAACTATCCCACATATAACCGGTGCTACAATCGGCTTTGTATCGATTCTATTTTTACTGGGTTTTGGATTGGCCCAACTTATAAATGGGGTGCCATATCTAACCGAAGTGCTTACCTATATAGGAGGGGGTTTCTTGTTATACCTGGCATACAAAGTTGCCATGCAAAACCCAATGAGCGTTGATGATAGTGGACTAGAAACCAGTGCTCCATCGTTTATACAAGGAATGCTGTGCCAATGGCTTAATCCGAAAGCATGGATTGTGTCTTTAGCAGGCATATCCGTATTCTTTAGTAGTCGCGATGCAGAGATGACTGCACTACTACTTTTTTGTGGGATTTTTTTTATTGTCTGTTATGCATCAATTTCAGTATGGGCTGTTTTGGGAATAACGATTAGAACAGTTTTGGATACACCTAAACATTATAAGCTCTTCAATCTCACTATGGGGCTATTGTTAGCAATTACGGTCGTATATACTTTTTTTATGTCAGGTTAAAATAGTACATACACCGATGACCAAGCAACAATTCTACCGTTCGGGCGCAGTACCCATTGAGCTGCGCTCTTCTAAAAACTCGAAAGCCTGTTACGGGAAACACACTCACACAGAGTTTTCCATTGGCGCTGTAGAGAGTGGTTATAGTGATTACTTCAATAGTAATATTGAACGTAGAATCCAAAAGGGTTCTCTTGTCATAGTTAACCCTCTAGAGGTTCATTCATGCAATCCAGTACCAGATACAAACTGGAGCTATAAAATGTTGTATGTGTGCCCTAAATGGTTAGGCTATGTGCAATCGATGGTTATCGGTGGAAGAATAACGAATTTTATCCCGTTCTCAATTAATCATACCGATGCCCCGGAACTTTATGTCCAGTTCCAAGAATTAGCCAATACAATCATCTTTGATAAAGATAAAATAAAAACGGAAGAAGAGAGCATCTCTTTTTTTTCCCGCCTATTTTCACTGTCCAACTCCATTCCTTTAGAGAAAGCTGTGCCAAAGAGTAATGTATCTAAGGCGTATGAATATATTTGTGAAAATTTTCGAAGCAATATATCGGTAAAGGATATCGCTGTTCACTCTCAATTGAGTGAATATCATATTATCCATGCATTTAGAAAGACCTATGGTATTACTCCACATGCTATGCAAATCGCCATGCGCATTAATGAAGCCAAAGTACTTTTGAAACAAGGAATGAAGATAGTGTCTGTAGCAACTGAGTTAGGTTTTAATGACCAAAGCCACTTTCATAGAAACTTCAAAAAATTGGTTGCGGCGACGCCTGCGGAGTATAAAAAATATCTGTAGTGTGTTAAAAATCGCGGACATCAAATTAGGTCGTTTTAAAATTTCTTTGTTCACGATTAGATTAAATAATCAGTTAATAGTTAACAAAAGCCCTTAATCCCCAGACACGCTATCTGGGCATTTTTTATTTGTGCTTGATTGATAGTGTGACTGACCCCGTATTATTGCGCTTTTTATTCCTTTCCATCGGTATGTTTAGTTGGCAGTGACTATTCTTTTATTCATAGCCTATCTCACCGAGGAAAATTTCATGCTGAAAACCTTACTGACTTCTGACGTTATCCAATGGGTTTCCAGTGCAAAAGACTGGCGCGAAGCCATCGCGATAGCATGTCAGCCACTCATTGATAACGGTTCGATTGAATCGGATTATGTTGATGCAATTTACCGTTCCCATGAAGAAATCGGCCCTTATTACATTATTGGGCCTGGTATTGCGATCCCACATGCAAGACCGGAACAAGGCGTCAATCGCCTTGCTTTGAGTTTAACGGTATTCCACCAAGGCGTCGTATTTGGTTCCGAATATAATGATCCGGTTAAATTACTGATCGTATTCGCAACAACAGACAGCAATAGCCACATTGAAGTGCTTGCCGAACTCGCTTCACTTTTTGATGACCAAAAAGAAATAGATCAATTAATACACTCCAGTAGCCAAGACGAGATTTTTTCTATCATTCAAGGTTATTGACCAATATTTCATTACATAACGGAAAACATCATGAGAATTACAGTCGTTTGCGGTAATGGTTTAGGCACAAGCCTGATAATGGAAATAAGCGTCAAAAATATTTTGAAAGAGTTAGGGGTAGAAGCTAACGTTGAGCATATTGATTTGGGATCTGCCAAAGGCACTGTCAGCGATATTTTTATTGGTACAAAAGACATTGCTGAACAACTCATTATACAAAATGTGGATGGAAAAATTATTGCGCTGGAAAATATATTAGATAAATCAGCGATGAAAGCACGATTATCTGCGACGTTGATTGAAATGGGTAAATTGTAACTGGGGGTGAACATGGATTTTTTGCGCTTCCTGATGAACGATGTTCTGGCAGAGCCTGCTATCTTAGTCGGTTTGATCGCTTTACTTGGATTAATCCTCCAGAAAAAACCTGTGACTGAATGCATCACCGGAACAGTAAAAACTGTTCTGGGGTTTATTATTCTGGGGGCAGGAGCAGGGTTAATCATCAATTCGTTGGGGGGATTTTCTGCTATTTTCCAACACGCTTTTGGAATTCAGGGCGTTGTTCCAAACAATGAAGCGATTGTCTCCATCGCACAGAAAAGTTTTGGCAAAGAAATGGCGCTGATCATGTTCTTTGCGATGATTATTAATATCCTGATTGCCCGTTTTACGCCGTGGAAATTCATTTTCCTGACAGGACACCATACCTTATTCATGTCGATGCTGGTGGCAGTGATTCTGTCAGTGGCAGGTGTTGGTGGCATTATGCTGATCGCGATTGGTTCACTGGTTGTTGGTATCTCAATGGTATTCTTTCCTGCCATAGCCCATCCCTACATGAAAAAAGTAACAGGTTCAGATGATGTGGCGCTCGGACATTTTTCAACACTGTCTTACGTCTTGTCGGGATTTATCGGCAGTAAATTGGGTAATAAAGCTCATTCCACAGAAGAGATGAACGTACCGAAAAGTTTATTGTTTCTGCGTGATACGCCGGTTGCCATCTCTTTTACTATGGCGATTATTTTTATTATTACTTGCCTGTTTGCGGGGGATGATTTTGTCCGGCAAGTCAGCGGTGGGAAAAGTAGTTTTATATTTGCCGTGATGCAATCCATCACCTTTGCGGCGGGTGTTTACATCATTTTGCAAGGAGTCAGAATGGTGATTGCTGAGATCGTTCCTGCATTTAAAGGCATTTCCGATAAATTAGTCCCGAATGCCAAACCTGCACTGGATTGTCCGGTGGTTTTCCCTTATGCACCTAACGCTGTTTTGATTGGTTTTCTGAGTAGCTTTGCTGCTGGTGTTATCGGCATGTTCCTTCTTTATATACTCAACCTGACCGTCATTATTCCCGGTGTAGTGCCGCATTTCTTTGTCGGCGCAACTGCGGGGGTTTTTGGCAATGCAATGGGAGGAAGAAGAGGGGCAATATTGGGTGCGTTTGCACAGGGCGTGCTGATTACCTTTCTGCCTGCATTTCTGCTGCCTGTTCTGGGCGATATTGGTATTGCCAATACCACATTCAGTGATGCTGATTTTGGCGTAGTAGGAATTCTATTGGGGATTGTGGTTCGTGACTGATTTAAGGAACGAAGCTGTTTTGATGCTTACACGCAGAGATTCTCTGGCGTGTGATAGAGCTGACCCAACCGTTACTGCAACGCTTGCAGGCGCAGTCCGTTAAGGGGATTCCTGCCACCGGCATTATGCAGATTGAGAGTGGAAAAGACGCGGATTTTGCGTTTTCACTGCCGTTCGGAACAAAAATTCAGACGCCCGTCGATCAGACTTTTATTACCTCCCGACCCTGTGACGTTCAGCCATTCATGTTAGTCGGACGGGAAATAGCCCATCAGGATCAGGAAACCCAAATCACCCTGATCTTTGAATATACCGGCAAGGATAACCATTGGGATGTCCGGCCGATAGAGTTCTTTCTCAGTCGTGATGAGGCGGTCGCAGATAGCTTGTTGCTGGGGCTGTGCCGTGACTGTTATCGTGGTGAACTGCACCATAACGGGCAAACCTATGTGATGGAGACCCTGCGATTTGTTCCACGTTCGGGGACGGACAGGTTGGTCTTGTCACCGCCTGTTGCGGCGGGAAACTGGGCACCACAAATGTTGATGGAATCGTTCTACTTGCCCCATGTCCATCATTTCCTGACGCTGGATATGCCGTATCCCGTTAAATCCCGGCGCCTGCCGATGACGGATAACCGGACATTAACACTGACCCTGAAGCTGGACACATTGTTGTCACTGTCTGATGAGCAGATAGCCGATGCGTTTCTGCTGCATTGTGTGCCGGTGGTCAATCTTCAGCTAGAACGACTTACTCAGCCGTTCAAACCAGATACGGCCCGTTATCCGTTGCCCCTGTCACCGGAGCAGGGGCTGTTGCACGTCGTGGCTCTGACCCTGAAAGGCGAACCCCATGAAGAGGGGCGGAAGCGTGGAGAAACCGGTCAGTTTTATCCGGTCAGTCAGTTGACTGGTCTGTCCCGCCATCAGTCGGAATATGATGACGCGTGGTTTTATGCGCTGGAGGTGACCCACGATGCGTTGGGACGATTGGCATATGCGCTGGTTTTTTATGACAGTCAGGCAAAATTGATGGAACAGCCGCCCAGACGCCAGTTTACCTGCCATTTTGTGTCATTTAACCCGCAGCCGATAACGCTGCCTGTCGGCACAGAATGCCTCACTGAAAGCCTGCCGGATCGCTTTCAGATAAGCACGGTGACGCCGGTTTCAACCAGTTATCCGCCGGTGATTGACAGCCAGCGGCACTGGCGGTTGTTGTCACATTATTCCACCAGCGGTTATGTACTGCTGTCAGCCGACGCGTTCAGACAATTGTTGCGGGATTACGATTTTTATCCCGACAGTGATCGCCCGGTCAGCCGTCAGCTTCAGCGGATGATTGCGGGTATTCAGTCCATCAATTCTGAGGCGAAAGACCGGCTGGTCAGGGGGCAGCCGCACCGCTGCCTGTATATCGAACTGATACTGGATGAAAGCGCTTATGCCAGCCGGGGAGAGTTGTTCCGCTTTGCCGATGCGCTCTACCAGTTCCTGCCGTTTTTCCTCAGCAACGACATGCTGATGCTGATGGACGTCACTTGTCAGCCTTCCGGCGAAAAATGGCGCCTGTCGCCGCTGCCCCTCCGGGGATATCGCCCCCTTATGTAAAGAGCAATAATGTAAGGATAAACAATGGATGGATTAGTCTTTACCTGTCAAATCGGCAAACTGCCCAAAACCACCTTTCAGGTGGTGGATTTCAGTTTGCGGGAAGCCCTGTCAGAGCTGTATCACCTAAGTCTGACCGTGGTCAGTTCCCTTGATAATATCGCTCTCGGTGAACAGCTGGGTATGGCGGCTTCCCTGACCGTGATGCGTGATGGCGTCGTGGAGCGCACTGTTAATGGCATCGTCGCCGGCGCAGAGCAGGGCAACAGTGACGGCCGACGCACCTATTACACTTTTGCCATCCGGCCGGCAATGTGGCGCATGACCCTCAATCAGGACAGCCGCATTTTTCATCGTCAGTCCGTACCGGAAATCCTCAGACAATTGCTGAAAGAGCACCAGATCAAATCAGACAACAAATTTTATGAAGAGGAAGGCCATCACCCCGTGCGGGAATACACCACCCAAAAACGTGAATCGGCTTATGATTTTTGGTGCCGGTTGGCGGCGGAAGAGGGGATCATTTTCTGGTTTGAGGAAGACAGGCTGTTTTACAGCAACTCCCACCTCGGTATGCTGGCGGGATTATCCCTGACCTATAACGCGCAGGCGGAAACGGATAACACGGACACGACCGTTTCCCAATGGCGTTACGGCGAATTTCTCTGCCCTGATGAATTTACCCACAAAGACAATAACTTCCTGCGCCCTTCTTATCCCTTGCAGCACCAGGCGATGCTGGAACAGGGGCGGGGTCATGGCATGTTTGAAAGTTACGGACGTTTTCAGTTGGATGCGGAGGGCAAGCCACTCTCCTTGTTGCGTCTGAACCAGCTCAACAGCGGAAGCAAAATGGGTTCTGCCACCACTAACTGCATTCAGCTTCGGCCGGGCAAAATCTTTACCCTCAACAGTCATCCGATTGCCGCCATGAACGATCGCTGGCAGGTGGTGAGCATTACGCATCATGGTGTTCAGCCACAAGCCGACGGTAATGCGGGAGAAGGCACAACATTAACCAACAACCTCACCTTTATTCCGGGCTGGGATGACTGGCGTCCGCCGTATTGCTACAAACCGATGGCGGATGGCGATGAAGTGGCAACAGTGGTCGGGCCGGAAGGCGAGGAAATTTTCGTCAACGAACACGGCGCGATTAAAGTGCATTTTCACTGGAACCGTTATGACGAACCCGGTGACGGCTCTTCCTGTTGGATACGGGTGGCACAGGGCTGGAATGGTCATGGCTTCGGATTTATGGCCATCCCCCGCATTGGTCAGGAAGTCATCATTTCTTATCTCAATGGTGATATCGACCGGCCGATAGTGACCGGCTGCACCTACAACGGGCGTAATCGCCCGCCACTGGACTTGCCTGCCGAGAAAACCCGCACCACCTTCAAAACCCATACCCACAAGGGAGAGGGGTTCAACGAACTGCGCTTTGAGGATGCGAAAGGCAGCGAAGAAGTCTATATCCACGGTCAGCGAGACTTCACGGCTCATATCGAAAATGATGTGCTCTGGCATATCAGGCACGACCAGAAACAGCGTATCGACAATAACCATTACATCGATATTCAGGCGGATGAACATTCGCAGGTGAAGGGCAGCCGTAAATACAGCACTGAGGGCGATGTTTCCCACCGCATCACCGGCTCACAACACATTCAGGCCGGTGATGCACTGGTCAGTGAAAGTGCACAGGAAACCCACGTCAAGAGCGGCGGTAAAATTGTGCTGGAAGCCGCGACGGAAATCAGCCTGAAAGTGGGCGGCGCATTTATCAAAGTCACACCGGGCAGCATTCAGTCTTCCATGATTGATGTGGGCGCAGGCTCCGGCAGCAGCGGCCGGGGTGTCTCACTGCAATTACCGGAAGGCGTTCCGCCATTGCCTGAGGTCAAATTTCCGGTCAAAAAATACTGTGCATTACAGGCACAGGAAAGTGCCGCGTGGGTGATCAAATCACCGGGAGGGAAATCATGACGATGGCTGTCAGTAAGCATACCCGTTGGACAACGTGGTTCAGTACGCCGGATAAGGCACCGGTTTTCCTTATCATCAATCAGCTTGCCGCTCCCAATCCGGTCGATATTTTTTATGCCAACGACTGGGTGGCTCAGGCCTTCCCGCTTTATAGCGGCACACCGTTGGCTCACCTGATGGATCAGGGGCCGTGGTTAATCCAGCCCAAAGCGGACAGTCTGGCTTCCCTTGGGCGCTTATTGGATCGCCGGGCGCTCAGCGACGAAAGCTGGGGCTGGGCGTACCGCAGCGAGACAACATGGCAGAGGCAGTTACCGCATTGGCAGCGGCATCAATTTGCGACCCTGCGCGATGAACAGGTGGTATTCCGCCTGATGGATACCCGCATTGTCCGGGTATTGATGCCCGCCATGCAGTCAACGGACTGGACATCCCTGCTGAATCCGGTCACTGAACTGATGATCGACATGCCCGCGCCGACGGTTTTCAGCCGCCCGGCAGGCTGCCCGCCGAGTCAGATTGAACGCCCCTTTGTGCTGGAGCCGCACCTTATTGCCGTGTGGGAACAGTCTGATTTGGCGCTGGAAGGTTACGCCCAGACACTGACCTATGAATTATGGGAAGAGCAAGGCGAACTGGCGATGAAGCTGGATACACCGAGTGGCGCTTTGTCCCAGCGCTTGGCGTCTTGGCTGAAACATCGGCGTCAGCAGGGTTCCCGCCTTCAGGCGCTGACGCTTCATGACTTTCTGGCAGAAAGCGGCATGAACGCTCTGCGCCTTAACTAAAAAAGGATTTCATTGATGAGTGATACAGGAAGATTAGACTGCGTATCCTGCCATCAGGTATTCAAGCATTGGTTGGAATTTCAACTGACCGACAATCAGGGCAAGCCGTTGGGCGGCATTCCTTATACCCTGAAAAGCTGGGATGGCATTGTGAATGCCAGTGGCGTTACCGATGGTCAGGGGGTATTGCGGGAAGAGGATTTACCGCCAAAGCCGATGATCCTGCATGTGGACGCGCAAAAATTGGCGGAACAGCTGATTGAAAAATCTCCGGCTGAGGCCACGGAAACGGCCAAAGGAGCAGGAGCTTATCATCAACTGATGCCGGGGGAAATCAGTAACACAACACCGGAAGTGGAAGGCTGGACACAAGAAGCGTTGTTAGATTCACGATACTACCCTGACCCCAGTTACCCGGGATTTATTGCGAGGCCAAGCCATAACCGCCGACATGTATTGGAAATCGCCCGCATCGCCAAACCGGTTTTTGCTAAATCCTGTTTGCAAACTGCGGGTTGTACCGATGCGGGAATGGAAATTGAACCACATACCAACTTCGGGCAGATGCAAATCTACCACACCGTACCAAAGCCGAACGGGATGGGAACGGCGAACCAGAGCATGAAGAATGACTCTGAACCGTTAATTTTACAGGCGATTGCCTGGGTGGGAAATCAGATATTTCCTCGCGCAGAAGCGAATCCAATCCTTATCGAAGCTTACCTGCAAGCGGTTCAACAGACACAGGCTGCTGTAACGGGGGCGGCTGTTGCAAACCATGGTAATGATGGGAATAAAAAGGAGTCAGGTCCTTTGTTATCCCGAAACGAGATACAGAAACTGGAGGGCATTCAGTTTAGTCTGTCCCGTGATTACCATCTCATGAGCATGTCTACAACCGTTGTGGGGATGATGTTACGGAAGTGGTGGGATGGCAGTGATAATGACTTATTGAGCCTTGAAAACTTAAAGAAAATTGCTGACAAAAAAGGTACGGCGGAAACACGGGTTCGCTACCGTTTTGTGGAGAATGCAGAAACAGGGCAGCTGACCGCCGTGGGATACCATACCAGTGAAGAGAGTAAGCTGGAGCCGGTAAAAGTCCGCCATGTGCAGTATAATAAATCCTTAAATCGGTATGAATTTTGGGAAGATGGTGCTTCATCGCCGACATTGGTCTGGTATCATAATGCGGCATCCGGTGGATTATCCCAGCAGGATATTGGTAAATCGGTTTCACAAGATTCTACCGTCAATGTCAAAGTAGCTGTGCTGGATCCCCAAGCTACAGGCCAGACACCGGGATTGCCGATCCCCGAGGAAAAGGACTGGCGGGATGGTGCTTACGTCAACCCGCAGCAAGATCCGAATGAAATTCGCGGAAATAGCACGTCTACGCCGATACCGGATGCGAGGGAGAATGGGCCTACGATATTGGGCACTCCAATACCGGAGGAAAAGGATTTTCGCGATTATATTTTGATTTTTCCTATTTCAGATGTTCCGGCGATTTATGTTTATTTGAGTGCATCACTCAAAGGTAAAGGAGCTACAGAAGCGGCTAAGGAGCTGGGGTATGATCAACGAATTCCTGCGCAAAAAGCCCCTTTTAACTCTCATGGACAGCCTGTATTTTTTAATAGAAAATCAAAAACGTATATTACACCAGATGTAGATGGACATAATATTTCTAATGGCTGGAAAATGATGGATAAAAAAGGAAAAAGAATGGGTACTTATGATAGTGATCTCAATAGGCTTAAGGATTAATTTATGTTTGATATTGTGACAAGAGATTTAGCTGTTAAACATTTTGGTGAGATAGCTCTCCCATCATCAATAATCATTGATGATTTTAAAGAGGAGTTTTTTTTGCCAATAACTTATTGGAATACAGATAACTATAAAAGAAGCTGGTATGATTCTCTTAAAGAAGGATTAAATAAGAAAAATCATGCTGCATTAGCTGTTTCTATGTATGAACCAAGTAGTGTTAATTTCATTTTTATATGGATAGTTTATTTTGAAGGTGAGAAGGTTTTTTTACAAAATCAAACTTTATTTGTAGAAGATCACCCTGAATTTTCTCCATATAAGCTTAATGATTTTATTGAGCCTCGTTATGTAGAAAATGAAAATGGAGATAAAATATCCGAATGGAGTACAGATTTAAATAGCATATTGGAATTTTATAATAAATTAGAAGAGTCAATTTAATTTTGAAAAATCATCTGTATTTATAGTGTTCTTATATAGGTGATTTTTTGATAAAAATACGCGAGTTTATAAATAAGGTTTCATAATAGTAGTGCACTTAGCTTATGAGGATTCCTTACTTCTCGCAACGCGAGAAGTAAGGAAGTGGACTAACATTTCGAATGCTTATTTAGTATTTGGATGAGTTCATAATTGAATTATCGCAGAATGATATAATAAGTATATTAAAGCACTGAATCCAAATGGTGTAATTATCTCTGATAAATTTAAATGTTTAAAATAATAGTAACTCCCCTTGGATTCACATATTAAGCGCAACACCGTTATGAGCCAATATAATCAACATATTATTCTGTATTCTTTCCATTAAAAGAGGTTATTTGGGTTGATGTTGTCAATAAACAAAGTGTACAATAAATGCGCTGAAAAATAAAAAGTCCGACTCAAATATTTGGAAGTTTAATTCAGAGATAACAAAATATCTCACTACAGATTGAATCTAACATAGGAGAAAGTAAAATGGCAAAAGGAAATTTCTTGACGGTTGGCGATAAAACAACGTGTGGTGGTGCTATTCTAACAGGAACCAGCAACATCAAATTTTACGGGAAACAGGCTGCAATTGAGGGTTCTACTGTGACTTGTGGCAGATATTCGGGTAATTATGCCATTGTGGGCGGAGTTGGCTCTTTCGTTGATAAAGGAACTAAATTAGCAGGGACGTTGGATAGTAAAACAACCTGTCCTTGTAGTGCTGGACTTATTCATTCAATCCCTGATTCTTATCAGAAATAAGTTGAAATTAAAGATAATTTAATTGTAAATTTTATTTTTAATCATTGAATTAATATGATGGATTCAAAATACAACTGTCCATGTTGCAATAATGCTTCTTTTTCGTTTTTTGGAGAATACGATATTTGTCCTATTTGTGGATGGGAAGATGATCCTATTCAATTTCAAGATCCTGATTATTCTGGAGGCGCTAATTCAATGAGCCTAAATGAGGCCAAAAATGCCTTTAAACCAAGTGGAAAGGTTAAGTGGTTTTATGTATTGTTAAATCAACTTTTTTAAAAAATCAAAGGTACATAGTATGGATAGCTATAAAAAGTACACTATGGATAAAGCTGATTTAATATTGCTTCCTATCATTGGTGGGGAGCTTATTTTACTTAATTACATTGGTTTTGCACAAGAAGGCAGGTTTGAATTTTTAAGTAAGATAAAAGATTGGAATCGAATGGATGATGTTGAAATATTAAAACTCATCAATTTCAAAAAATATCTTTCCGGTAAGGTTTTTATCATTAATGAAGATTCCTATACCAAAGATAACGTCTATTCGATGGATGCGAGCAATATTGATACTTTTGTTGAGGACTATTTTAAGTCGAATTCTAATTGTTTTTTTGATGGTGATACTTTTTTTATCTCTCCTTTAAATGAAACTTTGATTGAATTTCAACATGATGGCTATATATTTGTGCATAAGTTACCGATTTTATTGAATGAGCATAGTATACCCGATGGATTTCGAGTCACAGCGCGGCGGCAAGGGAACGAATCCCCGGGAGTATAGTGAACACCCGATAATTAATGTGCTCGAAGAGATTTACGATGAAACTTATCGTTTTATGTAGTTCGCCAACGCTATAAATCGCAAATTTGATTGATATTTTAAGTGTTGGCTTTTCTTAATCCGTTACAATTTCACAAAGAAGCTTTAATCACAACCACTTCTTCATAAATTCTTCCAATGGTACAGGGCGATCAAAGTAGTACCCCTGTAAATAGTCAACAGAATAGTTCTTCAATTGGTTGACTTGTTTTTGAGTTTCAATTCCTTCTGCCACAATTTCCAGATGTAATCGCAGAGCAAGGTCAATGATATTCTCTACAATATGTTTTGAAATCTTATCGGTATTCATTTTGCTGACAAAGTTATGTCCAATTTTCACTAAGTTAACATTAAATTTTTGTAAATAGTTGTGGTTCGAATAACCTGTACCAAAATCATCCAGTGCAATTAATACGCCTAATTCACCCAACTTATTGAATACACTAATTGTATGTTCATCTGGCTCCAATAATTCTCGTTCAGTAATTTCCAAAATCAACCTGATGGAATCTTCCGGAAATGCCTTAAGAAAATTCTGACAATCATCTACTAAACGTGAATCTTTATAATGTTTTGCACTTATATTGAAATTAAAGTGAAAATGTTTAGGTAATTGATGAGCAAGCGGTACGAAGTCATCTCGTACTTGACTGATTAAATGATGAGTTAAAGGAATTATGAGGTCGGATTTTTCAATTTGAGCGATAAACTTATTCGGTGCCAGTAAGCCGTGAACCGGGTGTTGCCAGCGGACAAGGATTTCACATCCAATGATCTCATTGTTTTTACTACTAATAATTGGCTGTATGTAGGGAATGAATTGTTTATTTTTGATCGCTTTTTTCAGACGATATTCCGGAATAGTAATGGTTTTCGTGTAGTTATAGAAAAACACAGCAGATAAGAGTGTGAATATAAACAGAAAAATAAATACACTCTCTAATTCCACATCTGGATGGATATTATCTTGATAATTGGAAAATAATCTCCAGAATATAAATCCTGTACTGGCAGTGATGGCGATGAATAGCATCACAAATATTCGATACAGAGATCGGGATGATTTTAGATTCAGCCCCATCATTTCTCCTTTCTGATAAAGCTTATTACTCAATGGTAGACTGTTACTCAAATTCGTAAACTTCTATTAACTTATTGATTACAAGAAAAACAGTGTTTTTGATAAAGCAATGTCGGCTATGTTACAGGAAGATATTAGAGACGGGAAATAGCTATATAAGTATATGACAAGATCGGGATAAAAAATTTTTAGGGGGAAGGGAGGCAAAATAAACCAAATATTGCGGCCATCCTTGGCAAAGATGATAACTTATTATTTTGATTTATATAAATATATTGTTAAATCGTTCGTAATAAATAGTGTTGCACCAAATACATTTTGTCTACTTTAGGGCGAGTTATTATGGCTTAGTTATTGAGGTACTGTTATTACGGCGTAGTTATTACAATGGCAACCCGGCGATTTTCAGCACGGCCTTTTGAGCTTCGGTTATCAGCGATTGGTTGGCTTGGTCCCAATCCCCGGGTTGTCAGGTTATTACGTTGCATTCCTCCCCGGGTCAGGGCGTCCGCAACTGTGTTTGCTCGTTTAAGGGATAATTGGTCGTTGTAACTCACTTCTCCGTAGTTGTCTGTATGACCATCAAGACGAGCGTGTTGGATACCAACTTTGGATAAAACATTTGCTAAAGCTTGTAATTTTTCCTCACCTTCTGAGCGCAAATGAAATTGGTTATTACCGAACAGCACTTTTTCTGATATGCCAAATAACCAGCCTTCATCGGTTTGTTGAAATCCTTGCTGTTTTAGAGCAGCGATCTGTGCGGTACTCAGACTACCATTCTGGCAGGCGCTGAGGAAAAAGGTACTGATGAATGCGCAGAGAATAAATACAAAAGAACGATTTTTGTTCATGGTGAATTCCTTGATAGGTAGTTTAGTTTTGTTGTATTAGCGGAATACCAGCCACCACCTCGTTGTTTAATGTGGTACATGGCTGCGTCGGCTTCAGACAGCAGTTGTTCTGCTGTTAAATCACCGTTGGATAGGGCGATGCCAATACTGAGTGTGATGCGCAGGTGCTGACCGTTGGGAAGGAGAATGGGAGTGTCCATGGCATGAATAATATTTTTAGCGACCCGTTCTGCATCTTCCAGATTGGCGGAGGGCAATAAGATGGCGAATTCATCTCCCCCGAGCCGGGCTACCGTATCTGTTTTTCTTACCCTTCTTTTTAAGGTCGCGGCGATAGTGACAAGAACGTGATCGCCTGCCGCATGTCCATAGACGTCGTTGACATATTTTAGTCTGTTACCATCAATAAACAGTATCGCTGCACTTTCCCGCATGAACTTATCGCTCATGACAGTTGAAAGAACACGCTCAAATGTTGCCCGGTTGGGTAATCCAGTCAGTGAATCGTGTTGTGCCTGCCAGGTTAAAACCGCTTTTTCGGTTTGTAAGTGATGTTGCCACTCTTCCAGTTCTTCAAGCAGATGGTTGAAAACCTGACTTAATTCGTGCAGTTCTGCAATATGGGCAGAGGGAACGCGTCGTGAAAATGCACGGCGTTGTCGGACGTCATGAGCAACAACGGTTATATTCTGTAATGCCCTGACGATACCATCGTGCATGCGCAGGGAGAGATAAAGTGAAATCACGGCACTGAACAGCAGGCAGACAAACAAGACCAGCAAAGCCTGATAAATAAATTTGATGATGTGGTCACTGTTGCCAATTAACCAAACTGATCCGACTTTTTGTTGGTGGTGATAAATTGGCAGGATTAAAGGTTCGGGAAAAAGCCAGTGCTCGACCAATTTTTTAAAATTGCCGGTGCGGGGTTCTTGATTGGCTTGCCAGCTTGCCAAGACTTGCTGTTTAGCATCAAAAATTTTGGCTTCTGTAAAACCATCATGGACGGCGATCATTTCCAATACTTCTGTGGCGGCAGTTTTATCCTGAAAGACCACGGCAGCTTGTGCTGTATGGGCTATGGTCGTGGAGATCAGTTTCAGGTTATTTTCAGCGTATTGTTGCATGGCAAGTAATGCCAGCAGAGACAGAAACAATCCCACTACAGATAATATGATAAATGTAATAATCAGGTGGATACGATGAAAAGCCTGACGTAGTGTCGGGCGTGATGGCATCAGTGAATAACGCTTTTTCATACGATTATTCCACCTTGCGCGCCAATTGCAGTACATTCGGATGCACACGTATCCCGCTGCGTGTCAGGATATCGAGGTTTAAACTAAATGTTGCCTGAGTGTTGTCAATGTTGAGACAAAAGGCACTGCCTATTTCACAAAGCGGGTTACTTTCAGCAATGGTAAGCAGTGGCTTGTCATTTTTTTGGCTAATCACAAGCTGCTGGAGTTGTGGATCAACTTGACCATAGTAGATAACATCACACCTTTCTATTAATTGTTCGACGTTGAAATTCAGTGTTTCTATTTGCAATTCTGTGTGATCAGAAACCATATTAATGTGGGTTAAAACGCTAATGTAGTTGGATGGTGGAACCAGACATAAACGCAGGGCAGTACGTGTGGCAGGCCAGTGTGTATAGCTGATGATCCCCGAAACTACCCGTGTAACGTTTTCATCGATTTTTAGTTTTTCGTTGGTATCAGGCATTGCCATTACTGTTGAGTTACCTATCACGATGATTAAGCATAAGTTCGTCAGTACCCGTAAAAGTAATCTGGAAATACAACGTCTAAAAACATTACGTCTAAAAACAATACGTCTAAAAACATTACGTTTACAAACATGATGAGTCCGTTCAATCAATTGCATAACGAGTCCCGGTATTTGCCTTTCATATAGTGTAGATAATCGTGTTGAAGTTATTGATAAAGTATGTTCTCAGTTAGAACCTATCTCATCATGGTGTTAATGATACAGGTTGAGATAGGTTGTATAATTCATTACTAACATTCATTACTAACAAAATGGTATTATTTTAAATTAAATAGTAACTTTGAAATATAGTTCTATCAGTAATAAATAGATTATTATCTCGGTGTTGATGAATTTTCATTGATATCTATTATATGTCCATGATTGTCATAAGTGATACTGGAAACTTTGTTTTGCCTTAAAGCATCTAATAATTTTTGTTTCAGAATAAAACTTTTTGCCACTTCCTCATGCGTTAAGGCAGGATGATGACGACGGCGTTCTATCCGGAATCTGTATTGATTATATTTTGCCCAGCCAATCAATAAGAGTGCATTAAGTACGGCAATTGCAATATAAAGTGTGATTGAACCCAGTTCTGAGGTGAATACTGAAGCAAAAAGTCTGGGACCCTGATGGGGCGAATTTAATAATCCCAGCGCGAATAAATAGATAAAACCGGCCCAAATCAGAATGGTCAGTAAGATATCAATCAGATGAGGCAAAGGTCTTTGCTCAGTAAAAATCAATGGATCTTTCATTATTCTATTCTCTCTATTCCCCGGTCAGGACTTTCCCAGCGAGCACGTTTTCTGTGTACTTTAAGCATCACTTTGGGGAAAGATACCAGTGTCGTAAACAGATTCAGCATCCAATAAATCATCGGATACCAAATCACCCAAAAAAGCGATGAAGCAACATGTTTTTCATAGCGACGTTCAATCACCAAACTAACGGTAAACTGAATCAGGCAGGTAGCTGCCAGCACCAGGCCCGTATATCCGGGCGGAAATAATGTATAGATACGAATGCTTTCCGGTAATGTGACGAATATACCGAGAAAAAACAAAATGATGGAAAGGGCAAATGTAAATGACCAGATAACTGAACAGCAGAACTCGGCAAATAATACCCACATGCGGCGATATTCCCATGACCATAGTTTACGCAGATTTTTCAGAAAAACTTCTGCTCCTCCCTGTGCCCAGCGTAACCGTTGTTTCCAGAGTCCCCGTAAGGTTTCAGGCATCAGTATCCAGCAAACTGCACGAGGCTCGAAGAAGATAGTCCAATGGTGTAATTGGAGTTTCCAGCTCACATCAATATCTTCTGTGATCATGTCGTTGCTCCAATAGCCGACATCCGCCAGTGCCCTGCGATTAAAGGCTGCAACAACGCCAGAAACGGTAAACACCTGACCGTAAACCCGTTGGGTACGTTTGATAAGGCCGATGATGGAGGAAAATTCTCCGACTTGAATGCGCCCAACTAAAGTAGAGCGTGTACGGATACGTGGATTGCCAGTAACCGCACCCACCCGGGGATGTTCAAGCATAGGTTTGACCAGCCAGACAGCCGCATCTTGATCAAGTAAGGCATCACCATCAATGCAGACCAGATAGTCACTGTTGGCGGCAGCAGCACCTGCCTGAAGGGCCATGGCTTTGCCCTGATTTTGTTTCAGGTGGATAACCCTCAGGGCCTGATGCTGTTTTGCCATTGCATTAAGTTCATCTGCTGTACTGTCTGTCGAACCATCATTGATGGCGATCACTTCAATGTGGGTATAGCGCTGGTTCAATGCTGCCAGTAATGTCTCGCGGACATTCGGTCCTTCGTTATAGCAAGGAATTAAAATGGAAATCAGCGGATTACCGTCCAGATGCCGGGATTCAGCATCATCAACTTTCCAGTGTCTTTCCCGATAAAACCAGAAATAAATGCCCCCTGAGATCCAAATCGCAGACATGAACAGAGGCCAGAAAAAGACAAAGTTCAGCATGACTTCACCGGTAAAAGCTACGGCGATACCCAAAGGGATGCTCAGTACAAGACTGAGCACGATAAAAGCAAGAATACGATCAATCATTAAGTGGATACCATTCTGGAGAAAGAACAGGGCGTACCTCATTCATTTCTGGTTGGTTATTGAGAAAATCATCAGGATAGTAACCAAAACTTTGAGCGCCATTGAGTTGCAATTGACGCATCCATTCGGTTATCTGATGTCCGGGTATCGCTCTTTTATGCATCGGATTACGCCAATCTACGGCCTGAAGTTCAAAGACCGTTTTATCCAGAGCTTGTGGACGTTGTGCAACGATTTTCACTAAACGAGATAGCCATTGATTGCTTTTTGATAAAGGCACATTTTCCATTAACGGCATTGCCATTGGCGCGACCCAATCGTAATGAGCGAGGAAATCATCCAGATTTTGGGCAAACCACTCTTCGCTGTCCGGTTCTAAAATCGGCATGGCAAAAATATTGCGCGCAGTTTTGATTTGATAACCGCGAATTGATTTGAGTTCTTGGGTCAGTTCATGGGTGAAGTCAATCAGGTGCTGACTTTTGAAACGTGTCCAGCGGGCGAATTGTTCAGGATCCTGACGAATGACTGCAATGGAAGAAGGTAAGCCAGCAGCTTGATAAGCTTTTATGGCATCAGGGCCGGCATCTTCAAAATCTGACATGACTGCGTCATCATGATACAAAATGCCCTGAAAAATGGCATAAGAGGCTAAATCCTGATAAATCTCTTTGATTCTGCGGCGATTTTCCAGATTGTAGGGAGACAGACGACGATATTGCGTTGGGTTCACAAACAGTTTGTCGCTATTTTTATCAAGGCTTGCATCATCTTTTTCATCATTTTTTTCATCATAGCTCAGCACACGCGGGAGTGAGGGTTCCAGCTCAAAAGCCAGAACGGGCATCCATGCATAAACATCAATATTTAATCGACTGTGTAATTGCCAAGAGACGCGGTTGAACAAATCAGCCCGCATCGGTAACCAGCGATTAGGGAAGTAAAGTTCACCGATATTCCCGTCTCCTTTCGGATCGGCAAAGGCCTGCAAAAAAACGGTATTGACGCGAAGGTCAGCAATGCGCTGTACGAGTTTGTCGAGATTGCTGGCCTGTTGCACGGGATTAGGATCATAAACATAGTCCAGATCAATGTGGGCAATCCGTAAGATGTGTTTATTCTGTACCTGAATGACCTGCTCGGCGAACTCTTTCAGTGAAGGGTTATTAGTAAGCAATATGCGTGGAACATTATTGAGGTTGCTGACATTAGCCAGTCCGTCATCCAGCGTCAGAGCCATCTTGTAGCCGTAACGTTTGGCTATCTCCAGTGTCACGCCGTTGTCTATTCCATAAGGCCAGACCCAGACGCGTGGCTGCTTGCCTGTGGCGGCAACGATCCTTTGGGTGATTGTGGAGATATCTTTTTCCATTCTTTGGCGGAATGCCTGTTCACTTTCATATTTCCCTGTTTTCGGATCGTAAATGCGAATCGCCGCAGCGGGCTCTGTATTTCCTTGTGGATTACCAAGAGCACCATAATGATGCTGATAGGTGTGGGAGCCAATTTCTACCAAGCCAGAGCGGGACATTTCTGCGACTTGTTCCCAGGTGGTAAAGCGTTCCCGTGGCACCATCAATCCGCCAAAATCGACGGGCTTTCCGATTGGGGCATCGACCCAAAGCCCGACGGGAGCCAGAATAGCAGGCCAATTGTAAGCTTTGAGCAAAGGAAAGACGCGATGGTAAAAGCTGCTATAGCCATCATCGAAAGTCAGTAATACAGCTTTAGGAGGCAAAGGTGTACCGCCTTGACTGGCGGTGAGGATCTGATCGACCGTCACAGGTTGATAGCCATTTTCCCGCAGCCATGCAAACTGATCGTTCAACGCGCTGGTACGAACTGACATAAAACGTTGGTCTGCGCCATCATCTTCTACATCATGATAAGCCAGAACTACGTAACCATTGTGCGGCCAGGGGCGCTCATTCATGGAAAGAGGACGCTGCGCTGGCGGAGCGAAGTCGGGTTTTTCCGCATATGCCATCATGCCTAGCTGTGGAGTGAACAGAGGGGCGAATAGCTGGATAGTGAACAGGCCAATCAGCAGTGCTGATATTATCAACCAATGGCGAAAAGCATTGTGTGTCATAAAAAATCCTTTAGAACCGATAGATTAAATCAAAAGCAGCTTGTAGATTACTTTCTCGTTTACCGTCATAAGGACGCTTATCCAGCGTGACCTGTATTCCTGCATCAATGACATCATTCCACTTAATGCGTTGGCCATATCCGACCATTGTGATCAGGCCACTGCCATAATCCTGTTGCCAATATTGCCCCGCACCCACCACAAATTGCTGACTCCAGACGGTTTGATAATGCCGGTACATGATGTGATCAGCTTCCAGTTTAGGCAGGAGCGTAAAGTCTCTTTTGGGATTGAAATAAGGGGTATTTGGGTCGTTGCTGCTTTTTTTGTGATCATTGCGGGTCGTGCTCAGTTCCAACGCTGCATCAAGATTAAGGTAAGGCATGGTATACAGGCGCTGAAGTCCATCTATGCCATATTCAAACCGATGATTGCCGTCAGAGAAGAATGAAGGGGCAAAACGTGCTGTCCATTGACTGCGTTCACTGTATCTCCAGCGGGTATAAATCTGACCACCATTGGCGTGAATATTATTACTCAATGCCTGTAAAGGAGTATTGCGGGCCAGACGTTCTGCTGAGCCACCGACACGCCATTGATCATTGAAATCATGCCATCCGGCAATGCGCAGACCTACTTTTCCACCATGACGATAATCACGGGCTGAAACTTCTCCTTCTAGCCAATAATCGCGTGAACGCCACTCTATGCCGCCACGTAAATCACGATTCAAGCCTTGACCTTCTGAGAATTGTCCCCGGTTGTAAGCACTGCCGGCAAATAGACGCCAGTTCTCATTAATAGGCGGGCTGTAAAGTACGACGTCAATATCTGAGCTGTGTTTGCCACTTTTCGGACTATCTGAATCAATGCCCTGATTGATGTTGATGCGCAGTTCTGACATATGATGGACATTACGTAGACGGTTAAAGCGTTTAGCAAGCATATTCTCTGGAGCACGAGTAATGACATCATCGGCCAGCAAATCCATTTGATGCCATTCTTGCAGAGCAAGGGCGGTATAACCTTGTTGGATTTCCAGCGAAAGATTACGTGGGTCCAATCCTTCAATCTGTTTCAGCTCACTTTCTGCCCGACGCGGCCAACCGCGATCCAGCCAGATGGCCGCTAAGTCAGTCCGTAATTTCTGATTACCGGGAGCTGTACGGGCTAAATGCATAAAACGTTTTTCGGCTTCAGGAAAATCTTCACGTAATTGTGCTGATTCCGCCAAAAATTGCTGCCCTTGTAACCAGCCATCATTGGGAACGCGAATGGGAGAGCCAAAGACATTGATCATATAAACGTTTCGCTGCTTGACATTGTTTGCAAGGCGTTGCGCTTCGTCCAGATGCTCATTTTCTACGTCGGCATAGAAAAGGACGATATCATCTTCGGGAGTGATATGAGTTAATGAAGCCCTCTTATCAGGATAACCATTGGGATAATTCAGGGAGCGCAGAATATTCCGTGCCTGGTCAGGTTGACGCAGATTCAGATAGGCAGACGCTGCCCATTTTTGTGCATATTCCGGTATTTTCATCCCCTCTTTTTGCTTGGACGCATTTTGCAGTAGCTGATACTCATCGATCACATCCTGCATCCGATGGCGGGCAAGCAGGGCACCAAGACGATCAATGCGGGCTCGCTGATAATCTTGTCGGGCATCAGGTAATGAACGCCATTGATTGAACATGCTTTCGTAGCGTTCAAGTGCTCTGTCAGCAATAGCAAATCGTTCTTTTTCGCTGCGATTGGGGATCATCGACAGACGAATTAATTCTGCGGTAGCGTCGGTTTCCAGCCTACGAAGTTGTTCGTTGGTTAATTGAACGCCACCCGACGGTGTAATTTGTTGTGCAAAACGCCATGCCGGGCCATTAACACGATTGTTTTTCAGGCTAAACAGATAATCCTGAGTGATTTCTTTATCGTCGGGAAATCGTTCGTGGGCGATAGTGAGCGTTTGCATTGCATCCCATGTACGGCCCGCTGCCTGATCAACATAGGCCATCAGACGGTAATGAGTGGGACTGGGGTGCTGAGATAACAAATACTTTGCCAGACGTCGGGCTTCTTTGTCCTGTTTGGCATCAGCGAGTGTCATGATGAGGCCGGCTTGTATATCACTGTTTTGCTTTTCGAGCATCAGGGCTGTGCGCCACAGTTGAATCGCCTGCGTCCATTGATGCTGGTTGCGATAAGCCCGTGCAACAGCCGTAATTCCCCTGACGGGTAAGGCCATTGACGGGTAACGCTGCCAGAGGGAAATAACCTCGTCGTCATGTCCAGCCCAGCTTGCAACTTGCAACCAATCGGCAATTTGTGAAGAAGAAAGATGCTGCTGCTTTTCTTCCTGACGAATATATTCAAGCATGGGGATGGTATTACCATTTCTTGCCTGTTGAATTAATCCATCGTAATCCGCTTGTGCGGCTTTGGTTGTTATTAAGCACCCTAGTGATATAAATAACGATAACAGTTTATACCGATATCTATGAGAGACCATCGGCCGGAAATAAAGATATGACACGGCATCCCCTTTTTATACTGCGTATTCTTTTATAAGCAGTGGAACTAGATGGAATGATCTTAAATTTTAATTAAGGAAAATTTTTAATTTCTGTATTTTTGAAGAGGCAGAATAATACGTACTGTATGAACTTATATCAATGGGTAATTTTCTCAAAATATGCCCGTTATTTGATTTTTAAATGACATTATAATTATTATCAATAATAACAATTGCTTATCTTTTTAGTGAGTTATTTTATTTTATTAATTTAAATCAAAGTGTTGTTTTTTGTTTGTGTGTTTTTTTAAATAAATAAAAATAAATTCCATCAACCTTACTATTTTCAATAAAAAATATTTAGGCTGAGTATGAATGTTTTTCATTACCGATGTAGTAGTGCACTTAATAAGTTTTTTAGCTAACCTATTTTTATATGTCTTGAACGGCTATTGATTATCATCTTGTGAATAATATTGATTATTTATGCTTTTGCTTAAAATCAATTGGCATAACTAAATTAATATATTTAATTTAGTATTTAAATGAGGTTTATTCATCGTGGCATGGTTATAACTTGAAGTTAAATGCTATTTTTATGGTTACTGGAAGATAAAAAGAACCAACATGAAAATTTGATTGTCGTTGATGATATTTGTCAGCGTTTACAGGGGGGCGTAGCTTCTGTGGATGTCGCTGCACCTGATGTCATCCGCTTGAGGAAAGTCCAGCATCTGCGCCGGAACATTTGCGGAGTACTGAATCAGGTGTGTGACAGTGATAGTTTTTTGACTGAACTGCAACTCAACATTTATTAAATATCTTCAGATCATAGATATTTATTTCCCCCTTTTTTCCAATTTTGTCTGAAAATCTGCATCGGTAATGACAGAAATACTCTTCTTACGTACAAAAATAGAAAAAAATTAATTTTATTTGTTCATTATCACTCTGTGTTTAATAAAAGTAGGAGATGAAAAAATGAACAATTCATCATCACAAAAATACTTTCCTGACAAATCCTCTCCAAAATAATTGATTAATTCTTATCTGTTTTACTCTTTATGTTTTTTTGTATTTAGTTGAATCTAAAAAGATAAACATATTGAATTGTCATTTGGTTTCGTTTGATAAAATAACCTGATTAACTATATCCAAGCGTAAAAGAAAACCATAGTAAAAAGCGATAAGATAACAATGAATATTAGCTTGCTAATTATATATTATTTTTTTATTTATAAATTTTTAGCATGATATCTATTGATTTCAGCCATATATAATATCAATTAGTAAATATTTAGGAGAATTATAGTATAAAGCTCTGAATATGAATCTTATGTGGGTCATTGTGTTGATCTATGTGAGATTAACGCTATTATGATCTCGTCTTATCTTAAATGTGCGAACGAACCTCTAACTGACCACGTAGGAGGATGTAAGCCAGCTTTTTTGGGATGACAAGACAATTGCTGTAGATACGTGATATCTCGCGTTGAAATGGTCTATCAATATTAAGTGAACTAATTTCCATATCGTCTGTAATCAGTCGAAGGAATGTTTTTGTATATTACTAATGGGGTTTAATTTAAATGAAATCTAAGCTGCTTATTTCTTCTCTTTTTGTATCGTCTTTATTTGCTACAACGGCTGATGCGGCGGATGGGACAGTGAGGTTTGAGGGAGAAGTAATACAGAATGCTTGTAAGGTTCATGGAGACTCTGCTGATCAAACCGTTAATATGGGCGTTGTGAGTGCAGATGCCTTTAAAAAGGTAAATGATACGGCTGCACCGACAAGATTCCAAATCAAACTGGTTGATTGCCCAGCAGACATGAAAGAAAAGAATGTCACTATTAAGTTTGATGGTCCTAGTGATAACGATAACAGCGATCTGTTATCTCTTACCAAAGCGGATAATGCTGCTACTGGTGTCGCCATCGGTATTTATGAAGCGGATACTCATACTCGTGTTCCTTTAGCTGGCGCGTCAGAAAATAATTTACTGCATAAAGGTGCAGAACAAGAATTAAGATTTATTGCCAAGTATGTTGCTACAAAGGATAAAGTAGGTCCTGGATCTGCTAATGCGGTAACTCATTTTACTGTGGTTTATAATTAATAATTCGAGATTCTGTGCACTAAAACCTGGCAAGGATGCTTGGGTTCTTGAATTAAGTATGACCAATCATGATTGGCGGAGAATTAATCGTGTCCTGTTACCGTATATTATTGACTGTTTTTTTATATTTTTTATGTTGTGGTTTTGCTATTGCCGGAGTTGTTATTGGTGGAACACGGGTTATTTATTTGAGTAACAAAAAAGAAGTGTCTATTTCTATTAATAATCCAGAAAAAGAATCTGTTTATCTCATTCAAAATTGGTTCCAGGATGAAAATGACAAAACAAAAACGCCATTTATTGTAACACCGCCTTTATTTAAATTACCGTCGGACAATGAAAATATTGTACGTATTGTTAAAGTTGGCAATGACTTGCCAATGGATAGAGAATCTGTGTTTTGGCTTAATATTAAATCGATCCCTGAGACGACCAATCCAGAACCAAATACAAATCAGTTACAAATTGTCGTGAATTCACGATTAAAGCTATTTTATCGCCCTGTACAGTTGAAAGAAAAAGCGGCGATAGCCCATAAGGCAATAAAATTTAAACAAGAAAATGGATTGTTGGTGGCTGAAAATCCTACACCTTATTTTATCTCTTTTTCATCGCTTAATATTGATAAGCATGAGATCAAACACGCCGGAATGATTAAGCCCTTTGGTCAATTGAGCTGGCCTTCACCGCAGAAAAATGCCAAAAAAGTGAGTTGGAAAGTTATCAATGATTATGGCGGTTCTACTCAGACCGAATTTGCTGATCTGTAATATCCCCGTCGTCTTTCAAGTTGCAGCTTTGTTGACCACGTTCTGACCGGGTGGTTTTTATTAACTCACTTCATCCTATTTTTAGAAAGTTAAATATGTTAAAGCATACCAAGCATAATTTTGCCGAGCGAATATTCTTTGGCAGGAGTCATCGTTTTTTACTTGCCATAGCAATTATGGCAGGGAATTTTTTTTATCATTTAACCGCGTATGCGGAAAGTCATTTTAATATTCATGCCCTGAAAATTGGTGGTGGCTTGCCTGAAGATATTGACTTATCCATTTTTCAGAATGGATCTCAACTACCCGGAACATACTGGGTGGATATTTATTTAAACAAAAGAGAGGTCAGTAAGGAGAGTATTAACTTTATTTTAAATCATGGGATATTACAGCCTCAAATCACAATTAAACAATGGCGGGATATGGGATTGAAAATTGACTCATTTCCCTCATTGAAAAATTTATCTCCAGAGGGAGTGATCACGGATATTGGAAAATATATTCCTTCTGCCAGTACCGATTTTAACTTTAATCAGCAGAGGTTGAATATCAGTATTCCCCAGGCTGCTTTGAATTATCGTTCCAAAGATTATGTTTCTCCTGCATTGTGGGATCAAGGATTAACCGCATTGCTGGTTAATTACAGCTATAGCGGGGCGACAAACTGGCAAGATAATAAAGGTTCAACACAGAGTAATTACTTAAATTTAAGGTCAGGAGCGAACTGGCATGCCTGGCGTTTACGCAATAATTCTACTTATTCTGGTCAAGGCCAACACTGGAAAAACATCAGCACCTATTTACAGCGTGATATCCATTCCCTTAAGGGGCAATTGACTTTAGGTGATAGTTTTTCATCCGGTGCTTTGTTCGATGGGATTGAATTACGGGGAATTCAACTTGCATCCGATGAAAATATGCTGCCGGATAGCCAGAGAGGTTTTGCCCCGATTGTGCGTGGTATTGCCCAGAGTAGTGCGCAAGTGACAATCAAGCAAAATGGTTATGTTATTTACCAGACTTATGTCGCTCCCGGCGCATTTGAAATTAACGATCTTTATCCAACGATATCCAGTGGTGATTTAGACGTTATCATCAAAGAAGCCGATGGCCGGGAACGTAAATTTACGCAAGCATTTTCTATCGCGCCCACGATGTTACGTGAAGGAAATCTCAGATATTCACTGGCGCTGGGGCGTTATCGCTCCGCTGGCAGTAACAGCCGCAAACCCTATTTTTCTCAGGGAACGCTGACTTACGGCCTTCACAATAGGCTGACTGCCTATGGCGGCACCATTTTATCCCGCGATTATCACTCTATTTTGTTAGGTTCTGGTGTGGATTTGGGGAGTTTCGGTTCTCTCTCTTTTGATGCTACCCATGCCAATACGGAATTATCATCACACCAGAAATCGACGGGGCAGGCTTATCGGGTGCGCTACGCGAAAGATTTTTCACTGACGGGAACATCTTTGTCGCTGACGAGTTACCGCTATTCAACGGAAGGATTTTATGATTTCGGTGAAGCTAATCGTGTTGGATACGCCAATCAGTTATTTGATCGCTTCAATAAGAAAAGTAAATTGCAACTGCAAGTTAATCAGATTCTGGGGGATTTTGGCCGGGTTTATGTTACAGCATTACAGCAGAATGCGTGGAATCAACGCGGTCATGAGCGTTCAATCAACGCGGCTTATAACGTCAGCCATCAAGGAATCAACTACGGATTGAATTATGCTTATAACTTGCGTTCCCGTTCTGATGCGGACGAACAAATGTTCTCATTCAGTATCCATGTTCCGCTCGATCGCTGGCTGAAAAAAAGTTGGGCGAATTATAGTGTTAACCTCAATAAAAACGAGCGGGTTTCACAGCAAATCAGCCTGACGGGAACTGCGCTTGAAGACAATAACCTGTTTTATCATTTACAGCAGAATTACGGTAATAAAGGCGAAGGCGGCAGTGGAAATATTCGTGGAGAATATAGAGGGGCTTATGGACGGGTTAATGCCGGTTATAACTATCAGTTTCACAGCAAGCAACGTCAGGGCAGGCAATTAAATTATGGGATTGACGGTGGTCTTGTCATTCATCCCTACGGTCTGACTTTATCTCAAGAATTGGGCGAAACGGCCGTATTGGTTCGGGCAGAAGGCGCAAAAGGCATCAAAATTGCCAACAATACGGCTGTTGCTACTGACTGGAATGGTTATGCGGTTATTCCGTACATCAGTCATTACCGTAAAAACCGGGTCGCACTGGAACCACATTCGTTTTCGGATGATGTCGATATTGATGTGAATACGCAATCCGTTGTGCCAACAAAAGGCGCTCTTGTTCTGGCTGATTTTCAGACACGAATGGGGAATCGGGTGCTGATGTATCTGGTTCATCGTGGCAAACCCGTTCCTTTTGGCGCCAGGGTCACATTGGAACAATCGGATAATCTGGATAAAACGCCTGATGCGATTGTCAGCAGTGAAGGGCAGGTCTATCTCACGGCGCTGCCGGATAGTGGTCGGTTACGGGTTAAATGGGGTTCGTTGGAGACTAAAACCTGTGGAGTCAATTACATTCTGCCGAAAGAAAAACCTCAGTCCGGTATATATACCTTGGATATGAATTGCGAATAGGATCAGTCTGATATGTTTATCATTCATAAAAAATACCCATTGTTATTGGCAGCGATTAGCATACTGACTGGATTATCTGCCAGTATGCTAAGTACTGGCAGTTATGCAAAGTCCTGCCATTTTGAACCCGGATTTACTGAGCAAAAAATTTCCATTGCGTCCGGCATATTTTTTGTAAATAAGAAAATAAATATCGGGGAAGTATTCGGTTCTTATCCAGTAAATACCATTGGTGCCAAGAATTACACCTGTGATGGCCCGGAGAAGATCGAATGGGAATTCATGGGTTATCCTCTTACTGGAAACAGCAGAAGTGATGATGTTCATGATTCAGGCATTTCTGGTGTCGGAATACGGATGAATGCCCCGTCGGGAGAGACGAAAGTCGAATTTGTGAAAACAAAATCCAATACAGGCTCAGGTGTGATGACGTCAGGAGTCATCACGGCCCGTTTGGCGGGAACAGCCGTATATTCCTTTTATCTCAATGAAATTCAATTCATTACGCCCAGTTGTTCCCTGCAAGAAGAAAATATTCTTGTGCCGATGGGGAAGATAGGCAGCACTCATTTTTCGGGGATTAATAGTACTGCGGGAGAACAACATTTTGATATCGATTTGGCATGTAATACCAGTACACCACTTGAACTGGTATTGAATTCAATGGCTCCGGATCGTGCGGATAATGTATTGGGACTTGATCAGGACAATAATTCTGCCGATGGAATCGGTTTTCAGGTTCTGTATCAGGGGAAACCCATCATATTTAACTCGCCAGTCAAACTTGGCGCTAGTACAGACGGAATTTATTCTATTCCTTTCACCGCACGTTATATCCAGACAGAAAATCGTATTACTGCCGGAAAAGCGACTGCAACCGCCACGCTGAATATTATTTATCCTTAAAATCCTTTTCTCAACCGATGACCCGCCATGAATTATTTTTGTGGCTGGTTTTATTTTTCTGTCATCTCAGGAAATACTAGCCAGACAGAACAGAGTTTATGGAGAAAATCGCCTCAATTAAATGACAATTCTTTGAACTAAGATAAGGAAATCGTTTTTACAGGCATTAAGATGAAAGAATGCCTTATATAATATCTCTTATTCTTTGAACATTATTTTTTGAAAAAAGCTCCTGAATATCATATGTCAAACAGCGCACTAAACCGCCGTTGGGCGGAACTCTTATTGGAAGCATTGACCCGACATGGATTGCGCCATGTCTGTATTGCCCCCGGTTCTCGTTCTACACCATTGACATTGGCTGCCGCTGAAAACCATAAATTGATCTGCCATACACATTTCGATGAGCGTGGATTAGGGCATCTGGCGTTGGGATTGGCAAAAGCGGGTAAAGAACCCGTGGCGGTTATTGTGACATCGGGAACTGCGGTCGCCAATTTGTATCCTTCTTTGATTGAAGCCGGATTGACCGGGGAACGATTGGTTTTTCTCACGGCTGATCGGCCGCCGGAATTGATCGATTGCGGTGCGAATCAGGCTATTCGTCAGATCGGCATTTTTGCTTCTCATCCGGCACAAACATTGGCGTTACCACGTCCAACGATTGAAATTTCTGCCAGTTGGTTGGTTTCTGTCATTGATAATGGAATGTCAAATCTGAAACAAGGCACCCTGCATATTAATTGTCCGTTCACTGAACCCTTATATGGTAATGAGATGATGCTGCATCAGGATTGGCAGCAAACGTTGGGAAAATGGTGGCAGGGTGATGAACCGTGGCTGGCACAACCAGAAAATCATACTGTCATCAAAGTAGCCGATTGGGATTTCTGGCGACAAAAACAGGGCATTATACTGGCAGGCAGGATCAGCGCCGAGGAAGGTCGTCTCGTTGCTCAGTGGGCAACCGAAATGGGCTGGCCGCTGATTGGCGATGTGTTATCTCAGACAGGGCAACCTTTATCAAATGCTGATTTATGGCTGAATCATCCCCGTGCTCAGGAGATTTTGGCTCAGGGACAATTGGTGATTCAGTTTGGTGCCAGCCTGACAGGAAAACGATTATTGCAGTGGCAGGCTAAGAGCCAACCCGAACAGTATTGGGTTGTTGATCCGATTGCCGGCAGACTTGATCCTGCTAATCATCAAGGACGCAAATTTACTTGCTGTGTATCTGATTGGCTACGGGCGCATCCCGCACAGGCATATTCCCAATTATCTTGGGCAGATGAATTGAGCATCTGGTCAGACAGAGCATTTAAATGTGTTGCAACAAAATTAGCGGGAGAATTTAGTGAGGCGGCAGTTGCACATCAACTGCATCAATTATTGCCAGAGCAGGGACAATTGTTTGTCGGCAATAGCTTGATTGTGCGTTTAATTGATGCTTTGGGACAACTTCCTGCGGGCTATCCGGTTTACAGTAATCGGGGTGCCAGTGGCATTGATGGGTTGATCGCGACAGCCGCAGGCGTACAACGGGCAACCCATAAACCGACACTGGCTATTATCGGCGATATCTCCGCCCTGTATGATCTGAATAGTCTGGCCTTATTACGCAACCTTTCTACTTCTATGGTGCTGATTGTGATTAACAATAATGGCGGGCAAATTTTCTCTTTGTTACCGACACCACATGAAGAACGCCAGCGTTTCTATTGTATGCCACAAGATATCAATTTTGATCACGCTGCTGCCATGTTTGGTCTGAACTATGTTGCGCCACAAACGTGGTCGGAATTAACGCACTGCGCTACACAAGCATGGATGCGTAAAGAGACAACAGTGATTGAAGTAAACGTCGCGGGAAGTGAAGGGGCAGTATGCCTGCAAGAGCTACTTGAACAGGTCGCGATGCTGTGAAACTGAATTGTCAGACATTTCATGCCCATAATCAGGGAACATGGCTGGTTTGGCTGCACGGCTTATTGGGGAAAGGTGACGACTGGCTTCCTTTAGTGAATGCTTGTGATCAGTATGCGTCACTGGTTATTGATTTACCCGGTCACGGCCATTCCGCCGATATAACCGTGGCTGGTGGTTTTGCCGGGATGAGTGAGTTGCTGGGTGCAACTTTGTCTGAATATCAGATTAATGATTATTGGCTGATAGGCTATTCATTAGGAGCGCGGATCGCGATGTATCATGCAATTCACGGTAAACATGATGGATTGCGGGGATTGCTGGTGGAAGGAGGGAATCCCGGACTGTTTTCCCAAACCGAGCGTGATGTGAGATTACAGAATGATCAGCATTGGGCACAGCGTTTTCGGCACGAAGAGATGGTGTCTGTCCTGAGCGATTGGTATCAGCAACCCGTATTTGCCGATTTAACTGTGATGCAGCGTGAGCAACTTATTCACCTCCGCAGTCAAAGCAGGGGAAGTTGCATTGCCGACATGTTGGAAAATACCTCGTTAGGCCACCAACCTTGGTTAGTTCCTGATTTACAGCAGCTAACCACACCTTTCGCCTACCTGTGTGGGGAAAATGATTGTAAATTCCAGAGCATAGCGAAGCAGTATACACTGCCACTAAAAACCATCCCTCAGGTTGGACATAATGCTCATTATGGTAACCCTGTGGCTTTTGCAGTCGCAGTGAACCATTTTTTATCACTTTTTGGTTAAGGAAATTGAGTCATGCGTTACCCAAGTGAAGAAAAATTGTACGCTTCCATTGAATGGCAAGATTGTTCTCAAGGGTTTGAAGACATTCTCTATCATAAATCCACAGATGGCATCGCCAAGATTACGATTAATCGCCCGCAGGTACGCAATGCGTTTCGTCCTCTGACTGTCAAAGAGATGATGCAGGCGCTGGCTGATGCCCGTTATGATGATGCAATCGGGACTATTATTCTGACAGGAATGGGCGAAAAAGCTTTTTGTGCTGGCGGAGATCAGAAAATCCGGGGTGATTACGGTGGCTATAAAGATGACGGCGGAGTACACCATCTGAATGTACTGGATTTTCAGCGCCAGATCCGCACCTGTCCAAAACCTGTCGTGGCGATGGTGGCGGGGTATGCCATTGGTGGCGGACACGTCTTGCATTTGATGTGTGACCTGACGATTGCGGCGGATAATGCCATTTTTGGTCAGACAGGCCCGAAAGTCGGCTCCTTTGATGGCGGCTGGGGCGCTTCTTATATGGCGCGGATCGTAGGGCAAAAGAAAGCCCGTGAAATTTGGTTCCTGTGCCGTCAATACAATGCGAAAGAGGCATTGGATATGGGATTGATCAATACGGTTGTGCCTTATGCCGAACTGGAAAAAGAAACGGTACGTTGGTGTCGTGAAATGCTGGAAAACAGTCCGATGGCGTTACGTTGCCTGAAAGCTGCATTGAACGCTGATTGTGATGGTCAGGCGGGTTTGCAGGAGCTGGCGGGAAATGCCACCATGTTGTTCTATATGACGGAAGAAGGACAGGAAGGACGCAATGCGTTCAATGAAAAACGCCACCCTGATTTCAGTAAATTCAAGCGTAATCCGTAATGCGTAAAGCGACTTTATATCAATTCAGCCTGCCAATGGAGGCAGGCATTATTCTGCGTTATCAACGTCTGAAAACCCGTGACGGTTTTTTGGTTCATTTACAGGAAAATGGACGAGATGGTTGGGGAGAGATTTCACCTTTGCCGGAATTTAGTCATGAAACACGCGAACAGGCCCAGCAAGCCGCCGTGGAGTGGCTCCAGCAATGGTGTTCCAATATCAGAGTTCAGCCCAAAGAAAGCACATTTCCTTCCGTCGCTTTCGGTCTTAGTTGTGCGCTGGCTGAGTTGACAGGTGAACTGCCTGAAAATGCGGATTATCGTAAAGCACCATTGTGTACAGGTGATCCTGATGATGTGATCCTGCGTTTGGGAAACCTGGCAGATCAGAAGATTGCGAAAATAAAGGTCGGGTTATATGAAGCTGTACGCGATGGTATGGTCGTCAATGTTATGCTGGAGGCGCTTCCTGATCTTAAACTGCGATTAGATGCTAACCGTAGTTGGACACGCACGAAAGCCGACGGCTTCGCCAAATATGTCAATCCGGATTATCGTCAGCGAATTGCTTTTCTCGAAGAGCCTTGTAAAACCCGTGAAGAGTCGTTGGCGTTTGCCCGTGAGACAGGGATTGCCATTGCATGGGATGAAAGTGTGCGTGAAACAGATTTTACAGTGGAAGCCCAAGAGGGCGTTTCTGCCATCATCATTAAGCCGACATTAGTAGGAAGTATCGACCGTTGCCGTCAATTGATTACTGAAGCACACCAGTCAGGGCTGGAAGCTGTAATCAGTTCTAGCATTGAAACCAGCTTTGGTTTGACCCAATTGGCCCGCCTTGCCCATTGGTTAACACCAGATTCTATCCCGGGTCTGGATACACTGGATCTTATCCAGTCACAGCTCATCCGTTGCTGGCCAGATAGTGACATTCCGTGTACTACGTTGGATAAACTGGCAACGGTGTGGAGCCATGAATGCCAGTAACAAAGAAGGCAGCAACAGAGAAGATAGTGACAGAGAAGACAATAACAGAGTGGACGCAATGGCCGTGGCAGCATTGGGCTACAGTTTGTCCCAAAAAACAGGCCATCCAGTTATATGATGAGAAATTAGACTGGCAGCAATTAACGCAAAAAATCAATGCGATTGCCGCCATCTTTCATCAACAGGGGCTTTCTGAAGGTCATGGCGTCGTTCTCAGAGGCAAAAATAGCTCTGAACTTTTGCTGTGTTATCTGGCAGCCCTGCGATGTGGGGCAAGGGTATTGCCTCTTAATCCTCAATTACCAGAACCCTTGCTGGCGGCGTTGTTGCCTCATCTCAATCTGACTTATGGGGTGGATTTTACTGATTCATCTTCATCTGCGATTCAAGTCAGGAAACTGAATTGGCAGCAAAGATTACCCGATCTACCTGAATCACAACTATTTGAACAACAGCTATCTGGACAACAACTATCTGGACAACATGCAGTATCATGGGAAAGTCAGCGTCCTGCCAGTATGATCTTAACCTCTGGTTCGTCTGGGTTGCCTAAAGCCGCTGTACATTCTGTCAACGCTCATCTTGCCAATGCACAAGGTATTCTGTCTTGCATGAATTTTCAGCCAGATGATAGCTGGCTTCTTTCATTACCGCTGTTTCATGTTTCGGGTCAGGGAATTCTCTGGCGCTGGTTGCAAACAGGGGCAAAATTGGTGCTACGGGATTTACGCCTGTTGGGTCAGGCGTTATCTGGTTGTACCCATGCATCACTCGTTCCTACCCAACTCTGGCGTTTGTTGAATCAACCGAATAAACATCAATTGACATTAAAAGAAGTGCTATTGGGGGGGGCGATGATACCAACGGAATTGACCCAACGGGCAGAGCAGTTGGGAATTCGCTGTTGGTGTGGCTATGGATTGACAGAAATGGCATCAACTGTTTGCGTAAAAAGAGCTGATGGATTGCCTGGTGTGGGGAATCCTCTTCCCGGAAAAGCTATTCGTTTAGTGGATGAAGATATTCAGATCCGCGCAGACAGTATTGCTAATGGCTATTGGTTTGATGGAGAATTGAAGCCACTGGCAGATAAAGAAGGGTGGTTTTCGACACGTGACCGGGGAGTGTTCGAACAGGGGGAATTACGGATTTTAGGCCGCCTCGATAACCAATTTTTCAGCGGAGGTGAAGGTATTCAGCCGGAAGATATTGAACGAATCATTAACCTGCATCCCCAAATTGAACAAAGTTTTGTTATTCCCATTCCTGATATTGAATTCGGCCATCGGCCAGTGGCAGTGATTGACACACAAAATCCGGTACTGACAGAAACATTGCTTGATTGGCTTACGGGTAAACTGGCGTCTTTCCAACGCCCGATAGCCTGCTATCTGTTACCTCACCAATTGAAAAATGGCGGAATAAAAATCTCACGCCAGCAGGTTAAGCAATGGATTGTAGAAACAATTAGTAAAAATAAATAGTTAAATCAATGAATAGTCACTATACTTTTCATCTTTCAAGTTGCAGCTTGATTGGCTGCGATTACTCATACTCACCTTAGTCACCGTTTTTATAAACAGACTATTTACGTATCTTGATAAATCTAGATATTTCATTGCACCCGCCACCTATGTCATCACACAGATTTCAGTACAATATTTTAATGTATAACTTTAATACAAGATTTCAGTACCAGATCTCAGTCCATAGTGGCATTAACAACTCATTTAAAGGGATAAGAGTATGAAAGGTTTGATTGCTATCAGTGTAGCCAGTTTGTTCTTTGTAGCAGGTACAGCAAATGCGATTTCCATAGATGCACAAGTGAGCAAACACAACACAAGTACATCGGTGGGGATTGGTGATAAAAATTCGGGACTATCCTTTAGTGGCAATTGGACCCGCAGTGACCATAACGGTCAAGTCGGCAGTTTAGGTACAGCTTTTGCTCTTCCCATTGGGCCATTAACAGCAAGCGTTGGCGGCAAGGCACTTTACCTGTCTCCCAAAGTGGGGAAAGAGGGTGCAGCATTAGCTGCCGGTGTTGGCCTCAGTTGGGCGGTGATGCCTTCCCTGTCTCTGTATGGTGAAGCTTATGGCGCACCATCAGGTTTAACGTCAGGAGTGGATTCTTATACTGAGGCCACCGGAGGGGTTCGTTATACGCTCTTCAAACCGCTGACGATAGATGCGGGTTATCGTGTTATTGATATAAAAGGGAAGAATAATAACCGCAGTAATAAAGTTTCTGATGGTTTTTACGTCGGTGCAGGTTTGAGTTTCTAATGAATTTATCAAGATTATCCGCATCCATGTTGATGCGGATAATCTTAGACAAGATGTCAATTATCCCACTTCTGGCAGTATGCCTGTGACAATGCTTACTTGAATGGCAATAACCGCGATTCCACACAAGAAGATAAAGACTAAGGCGGGTTTACCTCCTTTGACACGGTATCCACCTTGGTTTTCTTCACGGCTGCGCCAAACCAGCAGGCAAGGTAACAATAGTGCCAGAATGGAGAGGGCAACAGCAGCGAACGTTAACGCCATAACAAAATTAGGGTAATAAAGGGCACAAATCAATGGCGGAACAAAAGTCATGAATCCTGTCTGTAAACGTCCTTTGGCGTTGTTTCGGCGTTTCAGAAGGTCAGAAATATAATCAAACAGCCCCAGAGAAACACCAAGGAATGAAGTAGCCAGCGCGAGATCAGCAAACAGATGGACGGCAAGCTCTACTTTTGCTGAAGCGACCACTTCTCTGACAGCTTGCAACAATCCATTCAGACCCGATTGTTGGGCGAGAATACCAACAAAAGTATTTGAAGAAATAGCACCGAGAGTCACCACTTGCCACAGAATATAGGCAATTAAAGGAATAGAACTGCCGATGACGAAGATCTTCCGAAGCTTGTTTGTATCGCCTCCCATATAGGAAACAATACTCGGTACACTGCCGTGAAATCCGAATGAAGTAAAAATCACTGGAATGGCAGACAATACCAGCCCTTGTTCTATGGGCATTGATATTAAGTTGATTTTATCAACATGAGGCATCATCACACCGAGTACGATCACCAAAAAAACGATTTTGGCGGTAAACAGCAGACGATTAATTAAATCAACGGATTGGGTTCCGATACAGACAACCCCGCCAGCAATAAGGGTAAAAGTGATGATCCCGGCAGAGACAGAAATGGATTTATCTAACCAAGAAGAAAGGGTCGCTGCCAGTAATTCTCCTGCACCACTAATATAAGCTGTTGTTAAAGCATACATCAGGAAAAGCATACTGAAGCCTGCCAACACTTGCCCACCGAATCCGAGATAGCGTTTTGCGATAGTGCCCAATCCAGTATTAAACGGGTTATGTTGATAAACTTCTACGAGCAAGAGGGCTGTATAACTCATCAATGCCCACAGGGCGACTAACATAACAAATGTAGTTCCAAAACCTACACCTGCCGCTGCCAATGGCATTGCAAGCATCCCCGCACCAATCGTCGTTCCAGCGACAATAAAAATACTGCCAACAGTGCGATTTTTCACGCGATCCTCGTTTCTGAATTTGTTGAAAAATAGTTATAAGATTAGCAGGTTAAATGATTGATTTATGGCTGTCAAATCTGTGGTACATCGAGTGTAAATAAATTATTACATATGTTTATAATTACGTAGCTGTCGAGTAGATACAAGCGATAAAGCTGGATCTTGAAATCTATTGGATATAAATAATGAGCAATTGGATAATGCGATTAAGGAGAAAGACGTTCAGTAACGCTATGATTTGAGAGATGAAAAAATGAAAGGAACAGGTATGAACGTGTGTCTTTCCACAAAGTAAAAGCCCGCCATCTCATAGAGATGGCGGGCTTTTGTATGGTGCCGGCTACCGGAGTCGAACTGGTGACCTACTGATTACAAGTCAGTTGCTCTACCAACTGAGCTAAGCCGGCGAAATATGGCGGAAGGATAGAGATTCGAACTCTAGGATGGTTTCCCATCGGCGGTTTTCAAGACCGCTGCCTTCGACCGCTCGGCCATCCTTCCATGGCGCGAGATTATGCCTATATCGTTTTGATGTGTCTAGCCCCTAAAGTAAAAAAATCGCGTTTTTTTTACTGTTTGCTCAATCTTCGATCTGCAATGGCCTTTTCATTCTCTAACCTGCTAGTATTAAGTGCAGTACACTGGCTTATTTATCTACGGGTTGATGTCGCATTAACCAAAATATATTCATACTAAAGGCTATTATCCAAAGAATGTATAAACAACCATCTATCAAGCCATCCGCTATTCCTCGTTTTTACACGTTATTTGTTACTTTGCTTTTTACGTCTCTATTTTTATTCGGGTATAACTATTTTGATATTTGGCTGATGGAGAAAAAATATGCTATCAGTAGCATAACGGCTAAGATGAGATTGCAGATTGAAGATTATCGTTATCACGCAAATCATATCTTTGAGCAATCTAATACTCTGTCAATCTCCTCTCAAGAGACAACATCATTGTTAAAATTGCGTCCCGATGTCTATTGGCTAGAAAATCGTTATCAGGCTGTTGATGCCATTATTTTTGGTCAGGACAACAACTCGAGTGTTCAACTAGCCCAACGACTTTCCAACTACCTGGAAATTCTTTGGGGGCCTAGCAATGAATTTTTGTCGATGTATTATCTCAACGGTCAGGACAATAATTTACTACTGATAACGACCCACCCAATCTTAAAACCAGAAATCAGGCTCAAGGAAAGTTATTTGACCACGACTCCAGAGGTCAGACGTTCGGATATGCTGGAGCAATCTATTACGTTAGAGGAAAAAGAAAGCATTTCACGCATCAATGTATTACGTGGCGAGAATATTTATTTCTATACCTATAAAGCTGCATTTAATGCAACTGGCCAATTAACCACCATTATTGCCTTTGATCTGCCTATCAATAATCTTTTGCCGGTTGATATGCCTCCAGCAAATTTTAGTCTGAATCCGACCAACTTATACTATATTGATGACACGAATAAAGTGGATGTTTCACTGAATGGCTTCTGGCTGGAGTTCTCTCAACCCCTTAATATCGTACCGTATAAATTGGTTTATCAAGTGCCATTGAAGGCATTGGTTGTGGATTTATTGTTCAGAAATGTTTGGCTCCTGCTTTCAATATTGCTTTTTTTTCTGTTCTCGTTGAGTGGATTATTTTATATCCGGCGGCGATATATTGCGCCGAATGAATCCATGGATCATGAGCTGAAAATTAAGGATTCTCTGAGTAATGATATTATCTCCAATATTCCTATCGGATTACTGATCTATGATTTTGAATCAAATCAGATAATAATTAGCAATAAAATTGCAGAACAGTTGATACCTCACCTAGATTTGAATAAAGTGAGGGCGATGGCACAACAACATCATGGTGTAATTCAGACATCCATTGATGAGGCAGTGTATGAAGTGAAAATGTATAACAACAGCTTATTACCAGAAGCCTATCTATTTTTACTGCAAGACAAAGATCAGGAAGTTATGGTTAATAAGCGATTGCAACTTGCTCATCGGGAATATGATAAAAATATTCAGGCAAGACGTTCAATGTTTTCGCATATTAATAATGAAATAAAAAATCCAATTAAGGATTTGAATGATATCGTTATCCAATTGAAGCAGGTATCACAAGATGAGAATGAGCATAGATTATTGGATAAATTATTGTCCAAATCAGAATATGTTATAGAATGGATTGGAAACATTTCATTACTCAATGAGTTGGAAACCGGTGTCTGGCAACCCGTTAATGAAACTTTTTCTCTATCTTCACGACTGGAAGATATTCTGAAAGCTTCATTACCGACGTTAAATGCTAAAGGATTGAGGGTTTATTATCATTTTAATATTCCTCAGGAGTCGTTATTTATTGGGGATGGTGTAACATTAAGTAAAATCATTACATCGTTATTTAATTATGCAATAACAACGACCAGTTATGGAAAAATATCGTTGACGATTAATAGCTCTGGTAAATATGACAACCATATTCAGATTGAGCTGGTGGATAGCGGTTCTGGTTTGAGCGAAAAAGATTTGACCAGTTTGAATTATCCGTTTCTGAACAAACCAGCAGAAGATAAGTATTCTATCTATTCTGACATGACTTTTTATTTATGTAACCAGTTATGCAAAAGAATGGGTGGAAGCCTTGAGATTAAAAGTAAACTGGGGTTAGGAACACACTATGTTATTAATCTGCCTTTGTCACAATATGATGATGAAAATGGTGAAACGCCTCAGCTTTTGGAAGGGATCACTGTCCTGACGGATATCAATAACCCTGAGATTAGCAAGATTATCCATACTTATCTCAATAATTATGGTGCGGCATATTTCGATAAAAGCAAAGAGAACGTCACAGAAGAATACGATATTATATTCACGGATAAGCAGTACAAAGAGGAAAAACCAACTATATTATTAGTAGATAGTTTGACTGGATTCAAGCAGGTGAAACCAGGTCTGGTTCAATGTAATTATAATTTTGTTAATGCTGTTATCAATGCAATATCGTTTCTGATTGAAGAAGATTTAAGTTTAGATGAGTCCGAAGAAATTCTCGAAATCTCTAAACCAGCATGTGACTCCGGTGAGAATGTTGATTTCTTTGATGGTACAGATAGTAATATCTGCGATATTCTCAATAGTTATCAAACTCAGTTGGTGAACAGTGACTATAGGAAATTATTTATAGAGACAGTACCTATGGATATTACTAAACTGTATACTGATATGGAACGACATGATTTGGTATCACTTTCGCAAACGGTACACCGCCTGAAAGGTGCGTTTGCTATGTTAGATTTAAAATTTCTCAGGTCATCATGTGAGGCGTTGGAAAAACACATAGCAGACAATAATGAAATAGAAATCAAAAATAGCATCAGCCTCATTGATTCCTTTGTCACAAAGCTGTTGCAGCAAGGTAACCAATAATATGAATAACCTTAATGTCATTATTGCCGATGACCATCCCATCGTTTTGTTTGGCATCCGCAAGTCACTTGAACAAATTGAGTGGATTAATGTGGTTGGTGAATTTGAAAATTCAACGACGCTCATTAATAGTTTGCCACATATAGAAGCAGATGTTCTTATAACAGATTTGTCAATGCCAGGGGACAAATACGGTGATGGAATCACTCTGATAAAATATATTAAGCGTCATTACCCTGCATTGGCAGTTATTGTTCTTACGATGAACAACAATCCGGCTATTTTAAGCGCTATACTTGAGCTTGATATTGAGGGAATAGTGTTAAAACAAGGGGCACCAACTGATTTGCCTAAAGCACTTTCTGCTTTGCAGAAGGGTAAACAATTTACGCCTGAAAGTGTTTCTAAACTGCTGGAAAAAGTGAATGCCAATGGTTATGGGGATAAAAGATTATCTCCGAAAGAGAGTGAAGTCTTGCGTTTATTTGCAGAAGGGCTTCTTGTTACTGATATTGCCAAGAAGCTTAATCGCAGTATTAAGACCATCAGTAGTCAGAAGAAATCAGCGATGTTAAAATTGGGTGTTGATAACGACATTGCTTTGCTTAATTATTTATCTTCTGTCAGCATCTCCAAAGATATTGGAAAATAATCAATGGGGATCTTCCTTAATAGAAAATCGGTAGAAGATGTTACCGATTTTCTATTATTTGTCATATCAATGAGTTTGCTTTTTGGCATCATAATATTTTATCAATACGTCTTTTAATATTGCCAACGATACTGGTTTTGATAAACAGTTATCCATTCCTACAATAGTGCAACGTTGCTTTTCTTCCGCCAGTGCATTAGCAGTAATACCGATAATGGGTTTGGTATAACCTTTATTTCTCAGGTATTGAGTCAGTTCGTACCCATCCATATTAGGCATATTAACATCTGTCAGAATAATATCAGTTGGATTATTTTTCAGATGTTCTATGGCATCAAAGCCATCATTCACCATAGATGTCCTGAATCCTATAGAATTTAATTGATCAACCAACAAATGGCGATTAATGGGGTGATCATCAACGACGAGTACTTTTACTGTACTCAGGCGATCATCAGTTTTTGCGGCTTTAGTTGCAACAGGCACGGAGGGGATGAGATTATGCCCTGATAGCAGGTTATCCAATAGACTACCCAGTTCATTCAGCTCATAGGTATTATATAACCAATAGTTTTCTTGAATTTCTTCTGGCGGGCCAATATGCTTTTCTGATATTTCGATGGAATAACGTACCGGAATATTTAGTTGATCAGATTGGTCTTTGATGACTATTTCTGTACCGTCTATTTCTTCTTCATTATATAGGACGACTTGAAAATGTTTATGTGAAAGGAAATTATGTAAATATTCTTCCAGAAAATTATTACAAATAACCAAAAAAATCTTTTGTTGAGAACGATATGTTGGGGAATGTTCAGTATGAAATTTTACGCCATACAAAGGAAGACGAATGGAAAATATACTGCCAACATATTTCTGTGAGACGAATTCAATATCACCATCCATCAAGTTGATGAGTTTTTCACAGATAGCCAATCCTAACCCTGTACCTTGTGAAGAGCTCTTTTTATTAGCGCTGATTTGGAAGAACGGTTCGAATAATTGAAATTGCAATTTATCTTCGATCCCAAGCCCCGTATCTTTAATGCTAATATACAGGTAGCCATGTCTTGTTGTAATTTCAATGATAACGCAGCCAGAGGCTGTGAATTTGATTGCGTTATTCAGTAGATTAGAGATGATTTGTTGTAATCTAACGGGATCATTGCGAATGATATCGGGAACATCTGACCCAATATAGCAGTATAAATACAATCCTTTTTTTGCAATGAGCGGAAGGTAGTTTGAAATCACATGCGATATTATTTCGCTGCAATTGAAATCTTTGGATTCTACTTTCAGCTGATTGGATTCTATTTTAGAAAAGTCGAGAATATCGCTAATGATTTTCAGCAACAGTGCTGATGAATTATTCATTGTTGTCAGTAATCGCACAGATTCTGACGGCAATGAATGAGATTGCATGAGCTCCAGATTACCAATAATGCCATATAATGGTGTTCTTAATTCATGACTGACGGTAGCAAGGAACATAGACTTTGCCTGGTTAGCCTGTTCTGCGGCTGAAGCCATTTCCTGCAGTGATTTTTCCATTTTTACACGGGTACTGACATCGATGAGTACACAGATCGCGACTTCTTCATTACGATAGCGTGAGTGTACGAAGCTGATTTGCAGATGATTATTATTGCTGGTCACAACATCAATGTAGCTGCTGGTCTTATCACAAATGATATCAATGATGCGTTTTTGATCTTCATACGTCAGCATACGAATATAATTATGGGCCAGCTCATTACTTAGGATATTAACACCGTCACTGACTCTTAAGATACTGATCCCCACGGGAGCAGAAGCAACAATTTTATGATTGAACTGTTCATGTTCTTCTAGTTGGATGGCGTTATCTTCAGCTGGAGAAAACATTTTACGTTCAAATAACCAGACAAAAAAGATAATAAAAACCGCAGAAATAATATTCAATATAGCACTGTTAATTGCTTTGATTTGAAGTTCATCGTAAATATACTTCAGTGGTAATGAATAGACAATATACAATGTAGAAGGTGCTAAACGCCGTACTAATGACAGGGAGGTAAAATCCTCATCGTAACCAAAGTAACTTGATTGTGTGTTGAGATTTATAGAGGGGTACTTGCCATTAATTTTTGCCGGGTATTGCAATTCCAGTTGATTTAATTCGTTTAGCAACATGACTGTAACAGGCATATTTTTTTTTTGCAGAAAGGTATCTAATCGGAGAGATTGTTCTATTCCGATTACCCCGGTCATTTGCCCATTAGTATAAATTGGTGCAATGGCATAAATATTACCTCCATCAGCTTTCGAGTTAGGTAAGACCCAAAAGATAATCCGTCCTCTTCCCTGATCTTTTATGTTAAGCAGTTTGCGGGTATTTTCATAGAACGTTTTCTTTTGCGCGTTAGATTCTACTATGTTGTTACGTGAAGAAAAATTTGCCATACACATGCTCTGTGTTCCAATGAAAAAGATCTGATTTACTTCACCTATTGCTGCAATATTATTTTGCCAAAATGAAATCAATTGATTCAGTGAATCTAAATTACTATGTGTACTTTGACGTAAAAGATCACACTCGGAACTTGCATTCAGGGGCATGTATGAGAAAACGGAGTTATTATATGGCTGGGTAATTGTTAGATCTTTTTCATTCTTTTGTGATAAATTTTTCTCGGCTATATATTGAATATCCCGAAGGGTAGTAGTCATATGCCGCATATAAGAAAATGTTGAATCATAGTTAGTATTATATTCTTGACGAATATCTGATTTGACTTCATTAAAAAGATTAGACAGATAAAAAATGGTTAATAAGGCGCCGAGTGCCCATAGCATAAAACCAAGCACCCGAAAAAGGTAACGGGATATCTTTAATGACGTTCGGAAAGAGGATAGATATCTCAAGAGATCGCCTGATGAAAAACATGATTAATAATAACTGTTCACAGCATATACTAGTGTAGCAGGGAATACAAAGTAGCATTTGTTTATTGCCAATTTGTTGTCAAAAATCTGTGCAAAAAAAACAGGCACCGGAGTGCCTGTTTTATTGATGGATATACAGTAGAATTAGAATTAAGGTAAATGAATTACACTTGATTTTCTGATTCGTTATGACCTTCATCAGAAGGTACTACTGTATTGTCATCTTCTTCATCATCATCATCAGGTTCAGCTACTCGCTGCAAGCCAACAACTTTTTCATCTTCCGCTGTACGTATCAGAGTGACACCTTGCGTATTACGACCGACAACACTGACCTCAGAAACACGGGTTCTTACCAATGTTCCTGCATCAGTAATCATCATGATCTGATCAGTTGTTTCTACTTGAATCGCACCGATAACTTTACCGTTACGTTCGCTGACTTTGATGGAAATAACACCTTGGGTTGCACGGGATTTTCTCGGGTATTCACTCTCGGCAGTACGTTTACCATAACCATTTTCGGTAACTGTCAGGATTTCTCCTTCGCCACGAGGAATGATCAGGGAAACAACTTTATCGCCTTCGCCGAGTTTGATACCACGAACACCTGTTGCGGTACGTCCCATGGCACGGACACCTTTCACGCGAACAGTGCCATCTTCCAGTGTTTCTTCCTCTTCTTCAAGGAAGCGGACGACTTTACCCTGTGCGGAAAATAGCATGACTTCATTGCTGCCATCGGTCAGGTGAACACCGATCAGTTCATCTCCATCATTCAGGTTGACTGCGATGATACCGGCACTGCGCGGGCGGCTGAACTCACTGAGTTTGGTTTTCTTGACGATACCACTTGCTGTTGCCATGAAGATATTCAATCCATCTTCATATTCACGCACAGGTAAAATGGCTGTAATGCGTTCGTTCTGATCCAATGGCAACAGGTTGACAATCGGACGACCACGGGCACCACGGCTCGCTTCCGGCAATTGATATACTTTCATCCAGTACATCTTGCCCTTATTTGAGAAGCAGAGAATGGTATCGTGGGTATTGGCCACCAGCAGGCGCTCAATGAAGTCTTCTTCCTTGGTACGCGCAGCTGACTTGCCTTTGCCGCCACGACGCTGAGCCTCGTAGTCGGACAGTGGCTGATATTTAACATATCCCTGATGGGATAGTGTCACCACAACATCTTCCTGAGTAATCAGGTCTTCAATATTGATGTCTGCAGAATTTTCAGTCAGTTCAGTCCGACGAGCATCATTATATTGCTCTTTGATAGCCTGTAACTCTTCACGAATGACTTCCATCAAGCGTTCTGGGTTTTCCAGGATGAACATCAGCTCAGCAATGACTTTCAGCAGCCCACGATATTCCTCGAGCAGTTTTTCATGCTCCAGACCGGTCAGTTTTTGCAGACGCAGATCCAAAATCGCCTGTGCCTGCTGTTCAGTCAGGTAATATTTACCATCATGGATACCGTACTCTGGTTCCAGCCACTCAGGACGAGCTGCATTGTCACCTGCTTGTTCCAACATGGTGGCGACATTACCCAGTTCCCACGGTTGGGCAATCAGGCTGGCTTTAGCTTCAGCGGGGGTGGAAGCGCGGCGGATCAATTCTATGACAGGATCAATATTAGCCAGCGCAATGGCCAGTGCTTCAAGGAGATGGGCGCGTTCGCGAGCTTTACGCAGTTCAAAGATTGTCCGGCGTGTAACAACTTCGCGGCGATGGCACACAAATGCAGAAAGAATATCTTTCAGGTTAAGTAACTTTGGTTGTCCCTGATGCAGGGCAACCATGTTGAAACCGAATGAAACCTGTAGCTGGGTCAGTGAATACAGGTTATTCAGGACAATTTCACCGACAGCATCGCGTTTTACTTCGATAACAATGCGCATCCCGTCTTTATCAGATTCATCCCGCAGAGCACTAATTCCTTCAATGCGCTTTTCTTTGACCAATTCAGCCATTTTTTCGATCAGTCTGGCTTTGTTGACCTGATAGGGGATTTCACTGACGATAATGGTTTCACGACCAGTTTTTCCGTCAGTTTCAACTTCTGCGCGGGCACGAATATAAATTTTACCGCGGCCAGTACGGTAGGCTTCCTGAATGCCACGACGCCCATTGATGATGGCAGCCGTAGGAAAATCAGGACCGGGAATATATTCCATCAGGCCTTCAATACTGATGTTCTCATCATCAATATAAGCCAGACAGCCGTCAATTACCTCAGATAAGTTGTGAGGAGGAATGTTGGTTGCCATACCCACCGCGATCCCTGATGAACCATTCACCAGCAGATTGGGGATACGGGTTGGCATTACCTCAGGGATTTGCTCTGTGCCATCATAGTTAGGCACAAAGTCGACAGTTTCCTTTTCCAAGTCTGCCAGCAATTCATGGGCAATTTTCGCCATGCGTACTTCGGTATAACGCATCGCTGCCGCAGAATCGCCATCTACTGACCCAAAGTTCCCTTGACCGTCAACCAACATGTAACGCATGGAGAATGGTTGTGCCAGACGAACAATCGTGTCATAAACAGCGCTGTCACCGTGTGGATGATATTTACCGATCACATCCCCAACAACGCGGGCAGATTTCTTATAGGATTTATTCCAATCATTTCCCAATACATTCATTGCGAAAAGTACGCGGCGGTGTACTGGCTTCAGTCCATCCCGAACATCTGGCAGTGCGCGTCCAACAATAACGGACATCGCATAATCCAGATACGAGCTTTTCAGCTCTTCTTCGATATTGACCGGTGTGATTTCTCTGGCAATGTCGCTCATGGAGCCACTGTCCCTCATACTCCGAATTCAAAGGCTTAGAATTATACCACAAATTGACAGTTTTATAAAAACCTGATGCGGGTATTTCAAGATTAAGGCATGTATAATAGTTTTCTATCACACATCCCCATAATACTGTTACATTTTCTGTGAACCAGTTTTCTGTGAACCAGTTTTCTGTGAAGCAGTTCCTAGGAGCGATATTACTGATGAACGTCAAAACTCCCGATTCACACATTCCTTCCTATGCCAATGTGGATCAACAAGAAATCGAAAAATTTGAAGCCGTTGCTTCCCGCTGGTGGGATCTTGACGGAGAATTCAAGCCACTGCACCGCATTAACCCATTGCGTCTGAATTATATCCTGCAACATGCTGATGGTCTTTTTGGCAAAAAAGTGCTGGATGTCGGGTGCGGAGGTGGCATTCTGTCAGAAAGCATGGCGCGTGAAGGTGCGGAAGTGACAGGACTGGATATGGGTTTTGAACCCCTGCAAGTTGCTCGTTTGCATGCACTTGAATCCGGTATCTCTGTGTCTTATGTGCAGGAAACGGTAGAAAGTCACGCCGATCAGCATCAACATGCTTATGATGTTGTGACATGCATGGAAATGCTCGAACATGTTCCGGATCCTGAATCTGTGGTCCGTGCCTGTGCCAGATTGGTAAAACCCGGCGGCCATGTTTTCTTTTCAACGATTAATCGTAACCGTAAAGCTTGGTTGATGGCGGTTGTTGGTGCTGAATACATCTTGAATATGGTACCTAAAGGAACGCATGACGCGAAAAAATTTATCCGACCTTCTGAATTGATCGATTGGATTGATAGGACTTCTCTGAAAGATCAACATATCATTGGTTTACATTACAACCCGCTGACCGATAAATTCCGACTTGGACACAATGTAGACGTGAACTATATGCTGCATACTAAATCGGTCTGAAAGTCGTATCTAAGGGATTAATAAAGCGGCAACTAGATATTATTTTTAATATTTTATTTCTCCCATTTCGCCGATAGCCTCATGAAAGTAACATCAAGTAACTACGCAGGTTATCGGCTCTTTGGCAAAATTAATCCTCAAGTTATCCACAAAACTTCTCGATTTTGTACACTTGATAAAACGTGAATTTAACATTATCTTGTTATTACCGTTTTAATTACCCCCTATATGTTGTGTTTCTTGTCATTCTGTAGTAACGACGCAGTAGCGAAAATATCGTAGCGAAAGTAGCGAATATTAACGAAGTTCCCAATTGGTTCTTAGCCATTTTGGTGTGTCGTGCTGTCAAAAGGTCAAGCAAGGTCATATAGGTGAGATACGAAAAAAGAGAAGGTGTATTTCCCCATGAACCAGAGTCTGCTAGTTACCAAACGTGATGGACATAAAGAACAAATTGATCTTGATAAAATTCACCGGGTTGTCACCTGGGCTGCCGAAGGTCTGAAAAATGTCTCAGTGTCACAAGTAGAGCTGCGTTCCCAGATTCAATTTTATGATGGCATCAAAACATCCGATATCCATGAAACCATGATCAAAGCTGCGGCTGATTTGATCTCCGGCGATGCGCCTGATTATCAGTATCTTGCAGCACGTCTGGCTATCTTTAATCTGCGTAAAAAAGCTTACGGTCAGTTTGAGCCACCTGCGTTATATGACCATATTGTTCGCATGGTTGATTTGGGTAAATATGACAAACATTTGCTGGAAGACTATACCAAAGAAGAATTCGAGCAAATGGACAGTTTTATTAGCCATCTGCGTGATATGGATTTCTCCTATGCAGCGGTTAAACAGCTGGAAGGGAAATATCTGGTACAAAACCGTGTTACTGGTGAAATCTATGAAAGTGCCCAGTTTCTCTACATTCTGGTTGCTGCGTGCCTGTTTTCTTCTTATCCAAAAGAGACGCGCTTGGGTTACATCCGTCGTTTCTATGATGCGGTTTCCACCTTTAAAATTTCGCTGCCAACGCCAATCATGGCGGGGGTTCGCACACCAACTCGCCAATTCAGTTCTTGCGTTCTGATTGAATGCGGCGATAGCTTGGATTCTATCAATGCAACATCCAGTGCGATTGTAAAATATGTTTCCCAGCGTGCCGGTATTGGCGTCAACGCGGGTCGAATTCGTGCATTGGGTAGCCCAATCCGTGGTGGTGAAGCGTTCCACACGGGCTGTATCCCATTCTACAAACACTTTCAGACAGCGGTTAAATCCTGTTCTCAGGGTGGCGTTCGTGGTGGGGCAGCAACATTGTTCTATCCGCTGTGGCATTTGGAAGTAGAAAGCCTGCTGGTACTGAAAAACAACCGTGGCGTTGAAGGCAACCGCGTTCGTCACATGGACTATGGTGTACAAGTCAACAAATTGATGTATGAGCGCTTGATCAAAGGGGAAGATATTTCTTTGTTCAGCCCATCAGATGTTCCGGGACTGTATGATGCATTCTTTGCGGATCAGAATGAATTTGAGCGTCTGTATACTCAGTATGAAAATGACAGCAATATCCGTAAAGAACGTATTAAAGCGGTTGAATTGTTCTCACTGATGATGCAGGAACGTGCTTCAACGGGTCGTATTTACCTCCAGAACGTTGACCACTGTAACACTCATAGCCCGTTTGATCCGGCTATTGCTCCTGTTCGCCAATCGAATCTGTGTTTAGAAATTGCCCTGCCAACTAAACCAATGAACAATATTAACGATGAAAACGGCGAAATTGCATTGTGTACGCTGTCTGCTTTCAACTTGGGAGCCATCGAAAATCTGTCTGAATTGGAAGGGCTGGCAGAATTGGCGGTTCGCGCTCTGGATGCTTTGTTAGATTATCAAGATTATCCAATTATCGCCGCGAAACAAGGCTCAATGGGACGTCGTACTCTGGGCATTGGTGTCATTAACTTCGCTTATTATCTGGCGAAAAACGGCGTGCGTTATTCTGATAGTAGCGCTAATAATCTGACTCACAAAACATTTGAAGCTATCCAGTATTACCTGCTGAAAGCGTCAAATGCACTGGCGAAAGAGAAAGGTGCTTGTCCGTGGTTTAGTGAAACCACTTATTCACAAGGCATCCTGCCGATTGATACTTACAAAAAGACACTGGATACACTGACCAGTGAACCACTGCATATGGATTGGGAAGCGCTGCGCCGTGACATTCAAGAACATGGCCTGCGTAACTCAACATTGTCTGCATTGATGCCATCAGAGACTTCCTCGCAGATCTCCAATGCGACCAATGGCATTGAACCACCACGTGGTTATATCAGTGTTAAGGCATCAAAAGACGGTATTCTGCGTCAAGTTGTACCGGATTACGATCTTCTGAAAGGGGCTTATGAACTGCTGTGGCAAATGCCGGGCAACGATGGTTACCTACAGTTGGTGGGGATCATGCAGAAATTCATCGATCAGTCGATTTCTGCCAATACCAACTATGATCCGGCACGTTTCCCTAATGGCAAAGTTCCGATGAACCAGTTGCTGAAAGATTTACTGCTCGCTTACAAATATGGTGTGAAAACATTGTATTACCATAACACCCGTGATGGAGCAGACGATGTGCAGGGTGATCTGGAAGAAGTCGTTGAATCTGCTGATTCCGATTGTGAAGGCGGCGCGTGTAAGATTTAATTTGAGGAAGCTATGTTCTATACCACTTTTTCGCAAGTAAAAAATGACCAGCTACAGGAGCCGATGTTTTTCGGCCAGTCTGTTAACGTAGCGCGTTTCGATCAGCAGAAATATCCTATTTTTGAGAAGCTGATTGAAAAACAACTCTCCTTCTTCTGGCGTCCAGAAGAAGTGGATGTTTCCCGTGATCGCATCAATTACAATGCGTTGCCGGATCATGAAAAACACATTTTCATCAGCAACCTGAAATATCAGACGCTGCTGGATTCCATACAGGGCCGTAGCCCGAATGTGGCTTTCCTGCCGCTGATATCCATTCCAGAACTGGAAACATGGGTTGAAACGTGGTCGTTCTCAGAGACGATTCACTCGCGTTCTTACACGCACATTATCCGTAATATCGTCAATGATCCTTCCATTGTATTTGACGATATTGTGGAAAACGAACAGATTTTAAAACGCGCGAAAGATATTTCCGCGTATTACGACGATCTGATCGAAATGACTAACTACTATCATCTGCTGGGTGAAGGAACCCATGATGTTGCAGGCAAAACAGTCATTGTTGACCTGCGAGCATTGAAAAAACAACTTTACCTGTGCTTGATGAGCGTTAACGCTTTGGAAGCGATTCGTTTTTACGTCAGCTTTGCATGCTCATTTGCCTTTGCTGAACGTGAATTGATGGAAGGTAACGCAAAAATCATCAAACTGATTGCTCGTGATGAAGCCCTGCATCTGACGGGAACTCAACATATGCTGAACCTGCTGCGCTCGGGTCAGGATGATCCTGAAATGGCAGAAATTGCCAAAGAGTGTGAACAGCAGTGTTACGATCTGTTTGTTCAGGCAGCAGAGCAGGAAAAAGAGTGGGCTGACTATCTATTTAAAGATGGCTCCATGATTGGTCTGAATAAAGATATTCTGTGCCAATATATTGAATATATTACCAATATTCGCATGCAGGCAGTTGGCTTGAAGTTACCGTTTGAAACTCGCTCTAATCCAATCCCATGGATCAACGCGTGGCTGGTTTCTGATAATGTTCAGGTGGCTCCACAGGAAGTCGAAGTCAGTTCTTACTTGGTTGGTCAGATTGATTCGGAAGTCAATACTGAGGATCTCAGCGGTTTCGAACTCTGATATGGCTGATTATAAAGTTACCCTGCCGTCAAGGCAGGGTTTATATATTCATTACTCTTCTGGTTTCCACGACAATCTGCTGGAAGCTCTGGAACACGCTAAAATACAGCTTGAATACCAATGTCGGCAGGGATATTGCGGTTCTTGTCGTGTCCGTTTGGTAAAAGGGAAGGTGGGTTATACTTGTAAGCCATTGGCATTTGTTAATGAAGGGGAAATTTTACCTTGTAGCTGCCATCCCCTTACGGATATTGAGATCGAGACTTAAGCTCTCCCTGAGTTAACGTTGTTTATCGATAATCAGGGTGGGCAAATTGTTAATCTTATTCCCACCGCTGAATGATGATTATGCTTGCTCCCAGAGGGATTCGCCTCCTTGCCGTTGCGCTGTAATTCGAAATCCATAGGATATATAGCCTTTTTCTTCTCTGTTGCTTTTTTATTTTGCTAAAAGCTAGCCTCCATTTGTTACCACTTCTGATTTGATTTCTATCGTATTAAGCTAAATGAGCTATATTTAAATTGTTCATCTCAATCATAATCTCAAACAAAGAGGTAGTAATAAATGAACAAATCCCTTATTGCTATGTCTGTTTCTTTAATACTGCTGACAACACAAGTTTATGCTGTTGGAGGACAAACAGCAGCAATGGGATATGTTTATAGTCAAGTCGATGAAGCAAATTTAAGCGGTGTAAATTTTAATCATCGCTATGAGATTAGTCCTGACTGGGGAATTATTGGATCATTTTCTTGGTTAAAAGGAGAAAAAATAAGGGGTTATAATAATGAGAACAATAGTTACCAACCGTTTATGGATACAGCTAAAACGCCCGCTCAATACGACTCACTATTAGCAGGCCCAAGCTATCAAGTTAATCATTATTTCAGCCTGTATGGCGTTATAGGTATTGCTCGTCTTAAGTGGGATCATGAGTTTAAAAAAGATTTTTATCTTGATAAATCTACTTATAAAGATAAAAACATGGCCTTAACATGGGGAACAGGAGCTTTAATTAGTCCGTTTGAAAACCTTGCTTTTTATATAGGTTATGAAGAAACTCAGATTAAACCTGAAAATGAAAATTATCATATCAACAGTTTTAATGTTGGTGCAGGTTATCATTTTTGAATGGTCATAAATAATTCTATTCGTATTCTACTCCCAATTTCACCTATTCTTTCGTATCAATCTATCCCATAAGATGAAAAACGCAGGAAATTAGAGTCTATTTGCAGTAATTTGATATTAACCTCGTTACACAGCAAGACCGATTAAGGAGAATAATGATGTATAAGGTTGATTATAATTCATATCGCTCAATCAAGAGTTTTAACAGGCGTTCACGCTTTTTAGTCATGCACTATACTGCATTGAATTTTGAAAAATCTATTCAGGCTCTGACTGGTGATTTTGTCAGTGCTCATTATTTAGTCCCAAATCCAGATGATCCGACTTATCAAGCTGCGGGATTTGATGAAATTCACATAATTAGCTTAGTGGATGAGCTGGAAAGAGCCTGGCATGCCGGAGCCAGTAGTTGGGCAGGACGAAAGGGATTAAATGATACATCTATCGGTATTGAGATTGTGAATGAGGCGAGTGACGACGATGGTGTCCTCACTTTTCCTCCTTATCATCCTGATCAAATTGCCGCAGTCAAAGAATTAGCCGTTAGTATTTTACAACGTTATCCAGATATTACGCCGACCCATATCGTGGGACATTCAGATATTGCTTGGCAAAGAAAAACAGATCCAGGCCCGGCTTTTCCGTGGAAAGAGTTATATGATGCAGGCGTTGGAGCATGGTATGAAGAAGAAACGAAGAAAAAATATACCGAACGATTTGAGCATGGTCTACCTGCCCGCATTGAGATTTTAGAAAAATTCAAACATTACGGGTATGACGTTTCAGGTGCAGAGGAAGATGAAAACTTTCGATTATTAATCAAGGCCTTTCAAATGCACTTCCGTCAAACATACTATGATGGGATACCAGATATAGAAACGATTGCTATTTTATACGCCTTAGTTGAAAAATATTTTGATAGTAAATAATTATTTTTATTTTTAATCAAAGAGATATTTAATTTATCGGATTGTGGTATAGGAAATAAAACCACAATCCGGGAAGTATAATATATTACAAAATATTAAATTTTTCTTATGACTATCGGGTATAGTTTCACTGTTAAAGGAGGATCTTGTGATCACTGTGTGGGGAAGAAAAACTTCATCCAATGTTCAGGCATTGATGTGGTGTATTGGTGAATTAGGGCTACCTTTCACTCGTTATGATATTGGACATAAATATGGTGGTAATGATACAGCAGAATTTTTGTCCATGAACCCGAATGGAACTGTTCCGGTTATCAAGGATGGTGATGGTACTCCAATTTGGGAAACAGGGGCTATCCTACGTTATCTTGCTAATCGATATGCAAAATCACCTTTTTGGCCAGAGGATCTTGAAGCACGTACAAATATCGATAAATGGGCAGAATGGTCTAAAATAAACATTGCGCTTAATTTTACTGCTCCGATATTTTGGCGGGTAGTTCGTACTGCTCCACAATTTCAAAATCAGGATGATATAGCGAAGGCAATCCACAAATTAAGTAATATGTTAGATATTGCTGAAATACAACTCAAACAACATGATTTTATTGCGGGTGATTGTTTTACTCTGGCTGATATACAGTTTGGACATATACTTTATCGGTATTTTGATATGAAAATAAATCGTACAAAGCATCCTGAAATCATTAAGTATTATGATAGATTAACTGAAAGACCCGCATTTAAAGAGCACGTCATGATTTCTTATGATGAATTGAAAGTTATTCAAGAATAGCGGGTTATACTTTCTTGATACAGTATATCCATCTAATCATTAAGTGTATGGGGAGTAATGATTCCCCATAAATATATTGTTTTTTATATCCGATATTATTAACTAATAATTAAATAGCTCCTTATTTTAAAAATAAAAAACCTAATATCAGATTAGCCTATATATTGGTTTTTGAATGTTGTGTCAAGCAATGTTGAAAACTATGCTATTAGAACTTGACCATCAAGACGGTAGCTTATTATGTGAATACAACAATGATTAATCAATTCATTTATTTTTTTGTATTATGATACTTACTTTATTCATGGAGATTGTTTATTGGAGTCTAAATGTCATCTAATTATATATTTAACTATTTTTGTTTTAGGATGTATCTTAAAATAAAGAATGACGCTTAGTGTTTATTAACATATTGATAAATATATATTATTTCCATTTTTTTGTGTGATGTGTAATGTTAGACTATATTTGAAGTTTATATAATCATTTGTAATTATTGTGTTTTTTTAAAATCAAATCATCATGTGATATGGTTTTATTTTTTCTCTGTGGTTGAGTTATTAATATGACTTTTGTATATTTCGTGAGTTTTCCTGACGGTTCAAATAAATAAAGTGTAATTAAAGAGAATATTTTTATGAAAAAAACATTATTGACGACCGCTATTGCAGCGGGATTATCTATATTAACTTTTAGTGCTAACGCCAGCAATAGTGGTAAAAGTACGATTTCTTTGGGATATGCTCAGAGCAATGCTTCAGCAAAGGGTGGAATTGAAATCTATCATAATGATATGAAGATAGATGCAAAGCAGTATGGATTAAATCTGAAGTATCGCTATGAGTTTAATGAACGATTTGGTGTTATCGGCTCATTAACTTATACTCAATATGTACATGAATATGACTTCTTTGGTTCAACCTCAAAATTCAGATGGAAAAATACATCTCTGATGGCTGGTCCAACATACCGTTTTAATGATTATATCAGTGCATATGGGATGATTGGTGCGATTCATAGTAAGGCGGGTTTTTCTTTTGCAGAAGATCAGAGTTTGAAAAAAACATCGCTATCTTATGGCGCAGGTTTACAATTTAATCCCACCCCAAATTGGGCTATTGATGCCTCATATTCATATGCGAAACTAAAATCAGTCAAACTTGGTACTTGGGTTCTGGGTATCGGCTATCGTTTCTAATTTTCCATTAATTATGCTCGTTATTTTCTTTATTTAACGACTCATTTTTTAACTGGTTTAATTATTGACGATCATTTTGAAATCACAGGCATAAAATTATGCCTGTGATTATAGATTAAATCTGGTTTTATGCAGAGATTACATGCGTATGGTTAATGCAATGGGCGGTAATTTTGTAAAGGAAAACAAAATATAATAGTCCGAATGTAATAAAAGAGAGAATAGCCCAAAGGATAACGTAACCAATTATTTGGGAAAAACTAATCTCACAATATAGTTTGCCGATAGTTTTCCCACTATCCCTGTCAATGACATGTGTTTTACTAATGATAAAACGAGTCATATAGTAAGGAAACACAAAGGCGCCCAGCCCTAGAGTAAGAAATATAATCAGAAACCAGATAATAAGATGTAAGATAATCTCAAGTATTCCTAATTCTGATTTTAACTTTAGACCACGAAAGTCCACTGAATTCATATGATATCTCCAGATATTCAGATAATTGCTGAAAGCTTGTAGCTATACCCAATGGATTTCAAGATGCAGTGCGACAACAAGAGGACGAATTCCTAAGAGTATCGCCAACAAAGTTGCAATTTGAAAGACGATGGGTATATGTCACTAAGGTGAGTGAACGCAGATAACAGAGTCAGAATTTAACATCACGGGAGTAATAGAAAAAATAATCACATCACTTGGCACTGCTGATAAAAAAGCCAGTTCGTTTTGAACTGACTCATCTCTGTGCTGGCATCATGCTTACATAAAGCGAGTTGCTGACAACCGGATAACAACGCAATGTACGTTTGAGAGGAAAGATTTTACAGATTTCATGATTGTTTCCTTTAGGGTTGTAAATTGTGACTTACTTCACGGAAATCTAAATTCTAAGGGGAATTTTATGCTCAAAACAAAAAGAGTCAAGGTATTTGCTAAAATAAATTTTTAAAAATTAAAAAAAATCTGCAATTTTATGTAATTATTTGATTTTTTAATAAAATATTGCTTTGTATTTTTAGTTGGGATTACATCACTCAGGGGTTAAAGTGACTTCACTGATTTTTTATTTGGCTATACTTTATTCTTAGACTGTTTTTTCGGCAAATTTTAACCTGATACTCATGTGTCGTTGCGGAGAGAATGAATGGTAATCAGTGAAAATGGTATCAATAAGATTAAGAGTTATGAGGGGCTGAGATTGAAAGCTTACCCTGATCCTGCCACAGGAGCGGAACCGTGGACAATCGGATATGGTCATACCAGAGGCGTGAAATCTGGACAAGTTATTACCGCACAACAAGCAGAGGCATTTTTACACCAAGATCTTATTCCTATTTATGATGCTATCCAAAGATTAGTGAAAGTCCCGTTAACACAAGGACAGTTTGATGCCTTATGCTCGTTTATTTTTAATTTAGGGATTGGTAATTTTATGCACTCAACTTTGTTGAAAAAATTGAATTTAAGAAATTATAAAGGTGCAGCAGGAGAGTTTTTGAAATGGGATCGTGCTGATGGTCGTGAGTTACCAGATTTGCGTCTTCGAAGAGAGTCTGAGCAGCAAACGTTCTTATTATAGAATACACGGTTCTATTGATAATAATGTATTTTGGTATAGACAATTTACTAAATTTATGAATTATTTTATTTAGACTATAAGTGATATTAAATAACCACTTGGTTTACATTGATTTCACCAATAGCCTAATTAAATTAATATACTATGGAAAAAATTATTTATTGGGTCAACTTTAACTATAAATAATTAAATTTCCGATTTTGTTTGCTGTAATACAACACGATAGCCATCAATATCTTCGAATGTTTTTCCGTTCTTATCCCAATAGGGATTATAAGATGGAACGAGAGTAAACTCTGCTTCTTGCATTGATTTTATCTGTTGTTTCCACTCAGATTCATCTTCAATATAAAATGCTAATAAATTGTCTTTTGTTGGTGCTTTACCAACATGCGTATTTTGATGATGAGTGAACTCCAGATGCCACGAATGATCAGGATGCCCTAACATAATACCATCAAAATTATCATGATCTTTAAAGTCACCAAGAATGATAAAATTTAATCCTTTACAATACATTTCTGCAATTTTAGTCAGGTTATCTGTAGGTCTGGCAATTCTAAGAATAGTTGATTTTTTCATATTTTTTTAATTTATGTGGATGGATTGGAGAGTTAATGCTATCTATAATTTTTTTATTTTATTTAGGAAAAAGTGCTGGGTGTTTACCAGCACTTTATTATTTATGGCTTTAGCCAG